>NZ_CP178753.1:0-234099 GCF_047323925.1 Pseudidiomarina salilacus | reverse complement strand
CCTCAGCTTACGCTGGGGGCTTTTTTCGTTGTGCCAACGAACGACTGCGGGGTTCGTCGTTCGTACGTTCGGCAAGCCTCACTGTTCGTGCGCTCGCGGTGCTCGCTGTTCGAACAGCGTAGCGTACGAATCACGAACAGCGTAGCGTACGAATACCGAATAACAGCTCTTCAGATCTACCTTAGACTAAAGTCAACTAACTGAAATTCTGATCTATTGCTATCCTTAACTGACTATAAGCTGTAATAAACAAGTCGAGGTAGCTATGAAGAAGAATCAAGTTTTACTTGCAATGATAGGGGTTGGCACACTTCCGTTGAGCGCCACCGTAGCCCCGGCGTTCGCTCAAGATGAGAACTCAGAAGTCGAAGCAGAAGAGCGGATTCAGGTCATTGGCTCGCGCTTAGAAATGCGCACTGCGACGGATGGTACCGCTCCAGTTGATGTTATTTCGGGTGATGAACTAGCTGCCAGTGGTATTACCGAAACAGCACGCGCACTGCAATATGCTGTACCAAGTTTTAACTTCCCTACTTCATCTATCACCGATGGATCTGACGCCGTGCGTCCGGCATCATTGCGCGGTTTATCACCTGATCACACGTTGGTATTGGTGAACGGTAAGCGTCGTCACATGAGCGCCTTGGTGCATTTAAACGGCACCACAGGTCGCGGTAGTTCGAACGTTGACTTAAACGCCATTCCTATTTCTGCCATCAAACGCATCGAAGTGCTGCGCGATGGTGCTGCAGCCTTGTACGGCTCTGATGCGATTGCCGGTGTTATCAACATCGTATTAAAAGACCAACGTGAAGGCGGTTCAATTACCGCTAACAGTGGACAAACCTATGAAGGTGACGGCGAACAGTACAAAGTACACGGCAATGTTGGCTTTGAGTTTGGCGCTGACGGTTTCTTCACTGTTGCAGCTGAATACCACCATAAGAACAAAACCAATCGTGCTGGTCTGGACCCACGCCAACAATATCCTTTGGTAGATGGTGAATTAGATCCACGTGAAGCAACTTTTGATCGTCTTAGCCACCATGTCGGTGATGCTGAGTTTGAAAATAAATCAGTGTTCTTTAACTCTGCAGTAACTGTAGGTGAAGGCGAACTCTATGCCTTTGGTGGCGTGAGCGATCGCACCTCACAATCAGGTGCATTCTACCGTCGTGCACTAGACAGCCGCAATATTCCGGAAATTTACCCAGATGGCTTCTTGCCACTGTTAAGCCCAGATACACAAGATAGCTCAGTTTACGCCGGCTATCGTTTTATGCTGGGTGAGTGGAGCGTCGATGCTAGCGCAGGTTACGGCGAAAGTGAATTCCAATACCGCCTTGAAAATTCTCTTAACGCCTCTATTGGGCCTAGCTCACAAACTGAGTTTGATGCTGGTACCTTGAGTAACGATGAAGTCAATGCAACTGTGGATTTCTCCCGTTTTATCCCGTTTGTGAATAACTCTGACTTGGCCGTCGCATTTGGTGTTAGCTATCGTGAAAACACCTATGCAATCGGTGCCGGTGAAGAAGCATCCTACATTGACGGCGGCTATGACGGTCGTGCTGCAGGCAGCCAAGGCTTCACTGGCTTCAAACCTGAGTCGGAAGTCGACCAATCGCGCGATAACACTGGTATCTATGTAGAAGTTGAGAATATGCTCACCCCTGATTTCCAGTGGGGCGCAGCAGTGCGTTACGAAGACTACTCGGACTTCGGTAGCAATACCAGTTGGAAGGTGTCTGGTCGCTATGACTTCAATGACCAATGGGCATTGCGGGCAACTGCTAATACCGGTTTCCGAGCGCCAAGCGTGCAACAGTTGTATTTCTCTAACATCTCGACCTTGTTTGTTGATCGTGGTGATGGCTTGCAGCCAGAGCAAAGCGGTACTTTCAATAACATCAGCCCCGTCGCACAGGAACTGGGTATTGAAGGTTTAGATCCAGAAGAATCGCAAAGTTTTAGTGCTGGCTTAGTTTACAACAGCTACGATGGCTTCACGCTGACCATCGATGCCTTCCAAATTGCCATTGATGATCGCATCATCCTATCGGGTGACGTGAGCCCTGACGATTCTCCTGCGGTCGCGGCAGCCTTGGCAGCGAGCGGCGCAGACAACGCACGTTTCTTTGTCAATGCTGTTGATACCACGAGTCGTGGCGTAGACGTGGTCGCTGCGCAAACCTACCAGCTGGATGAGTGGGGTTCACTGCGTGCGCAACTAGCTTATGGTTACAATAAAACCGAGATTGACGATGTAAACCTACCTGCATTGCTCGACGGGCTGGAACAGAACCTATTCGACGGTGTTGAGCGTACGCGTATGACACGCTCGGTGCCACGCAATAGCGGCAGTCTCTCGTTTACGCATGATCTCGGCGATCTTGAAACCCGTGTTGCCTTTAATTATTTCGGCGACTATGTGCTAGAGAACTCACAGGGCGTGCGTACTGAGTTTGGCGCTAAGTGGGTGGCCGATATTTCTGCGCGCTATCTGTTAACCGACCAACTATCACTGAGTGCGGGTGTGCAGAACTTGTTTGATGAATACCCAGACAAGCAGCGGCCAGAGAACCAGTTTAACGGCATCTTCATGTATCCAAACACCAATGCGCCGTTTGGCTTCAATGGCGGTTACTATTACGCAGAAGTGACTTATCGCTTCTAGTAAAGCGAACTGCCGCACTTAGTAAAAACCGCCACATTGTGGCGGTTTTTTTATGTCTTATGCTGCCTTATAAAATATAACCCAATGTTTTTAAATGGTAAAATTAATTGGCACGATATCTGCATCACTCTTATCAAACAACATCGTATAAGTTGATAGTGAGGACAAAGATGAAAAAGCAATCAACATGGTTATGGGTTTTGGCAGGTATTATTGCGCTTGCTCTATTTGGTGACGAAGTGCTGGGCCTAATAGGTGCTGTTATAGGATTAATCGTTAGCATCGGAATAACCGGCTTGGTCATGATAGCTGTAGTGCTGGGGGCCTTTGCCTTGGTGGTAGCTGTTGGTGGTAGCATTGCTGTCGCCATGGTCGTTGCGGCAGTCGCGCTAGTAGCGGTGCTATTTAGCTGGTTGTGGCCTTATCTATTGCTATTCGGAATTATTTATTTACTGGTGCGAAAACGCCCAAAAGCTGTGTAAACTAGGGAGCGTAATTAGTCCTAGATAAAGGTGCAGTAACCAATGAATAAATGGAGCATTCTTTTAACAAGCGCACTGTTAATCATGACGAGTGCGCACGCAGCTGACGTGAAAGTATCAGACGCATGGGTTAAACCAACAATCCCTGGTACTGAAAATGGCGCAGGCTATGTGGTGTTAACCAACGAAGGTAAAACAGAAGTGACCTTGGTTGGTGTTACAACCGAGGTATCGCGCGCCGCAGAAATTCACACTCACACCATGAATGACGAGGGCATGATGCGTATGCAACGGGTGCCTAGATTAGCGATCGCTGCTGGTGAAACGGTCACGTTTCAGCCGGGCAGTTACCACGTCATGTTCTTTGGTGTAAAAAATCCGTTTAGAGTCGGAGAGCAAGTGGCTTTTCAGTTACAATTTGAAGGCGCACCAGCACAAGATGTCGTAGCCGAAGTGCGCCCGATTAAATAATAGGGAAAAGCCAATGAATAAGTTATCGATTGCTGCGCTGTTAAGTGCGGCAGTATTTGCTGCTCCAGTAAGCGCGGATACCGTGTTTGGCGTCTACACCGGTGCACAAATCTGGCAAGCAGAAACCGAAGGCAGCTTCGGCTCCAACAGCAACAATCCAAACTTTGCGTTTAGCGATGAACAACAGCAGAGTTATTTCATCGCCTTTGAACATCCTATCCCCTTGATTCCGAATGCTAAAGTTCGTTACAATCAATTGCGTAACGATGGTAGCCAAGTGCTTACTGAAAGTTTTGAGTTTTTTGGTAGTAGCTATGCGGCCAATACTTCACTGAACTATACCGCTGACTTCAGCCACACCGATTACACTTTGTATTACGAGCTGTTTGATAACGACCTGCTGACTTTCGATTTAGGTGCAACGGCAAAGCGCGTCGAGGGAATTGTTGAGCTGCGCAATCAAAACTCGTTGCAGGCGGCGGATACGGATGGTTGGATTCCAACCTTGTACAGTCAAGTAAGAATCGGGATTCCGGCGACGCAGCTGACAGTTTTTGGTCTCGCTAATGCGATTAGCATTGCTGATTCGAAAATCGAGGATTACGAGTTTGGTATCGAATATCGACCGATCGAAAACCTTGCGGTTGATGTCAACTTGCAGCTCGGCTATCGCGTATTCAATATTGAATTAGATGATCTTGATGAAGTTTATACGGACCTAGAATATTCAGGTCCATTCTTAGGTGTCGAGTTTCACTTCTAAAAAACGCGCCTTCGGGCGCGTTTCTCATTGCTTACATGTAAGGTGTCACTTCAACCGCGTCCATTTGATAAGCGACCACAGCTAAATCACCATCAGCACGTTCAACTTTGATGGTGCCTTCCACCCAAACTGGATTAAAGGCTTGGCGGATCGGGTAACCGTCAGCAAAGCGCACCAAAACAACCTGGTTTGGTGGTGGTGGCGGTACGTGAATGCAGGCTCCCTCGTAGGGAACTAAGAGGAACTCGATCACTTTGCTGTCTTCTGCTTGGAGTTGCACAACAAAGCCAGGAATCCGTACTTTTTTGCCATCTAAGGCTTCGACGACTGGCGCATTGAGTTCGGGCTGCCCCATGGCTTCTGGGTTCATGTCGTAATAAGCCTGACTCCGTACTGGTGGCGGTGTGTAGCCTTCCGGCACGAGGTCCTTCCATTCTATCTCGGTAGCGTCTTGCGCAGGGACCGCTGCACTCAAAACCAAGCCCGTGATAGCAAACAAAATTATTCCTAACCACTTCATATTTTCACCGTTAGTCCGTCAGCAAGCGCATTGCGATAAGCGCGCCACGCTGGATATAAACTTAAAAGAATTGCCGCCGCGATAATTGCGCCTAACAAGGTCAATTCGCGCGTTGTTAGCAGGCTTGCGGTCACCTGAATACCTAAGGTTGCTTGCAACACATCGGCTCCAAACAACAACACTGCGTAGAGACCGAGGGTGCCGAGTAAGGTCCCGCCTAGGGTAACCAGTAAAGCTTCAAATACCAGCAAGCCGAGAATGGTAACAGGTCCTGCGCCTATAGCTCTTAAGACCGCCATTTCGCGACGGCGTTCACGTAAGCTCGCTAACAGAGTCGTTAACATACCTAGTAAGCCGGTTACCACAACTAGACCTGAAATGGTAACAAGTGCGCGTTCGAATAGGCTTAGAGTGCGCCAGAAGTTCTGCAAGGCTAAACCAGGCATGATGGCGGAAAGCGCTTCATCTTTATAAGTATTCACGGTGCGTTGTAGACGCAAGGCGAGCGCAGGGTTCTCAAGGCCAAGCAACACCGCGCTTAGGGTGTAAACCGGCGGTTCGTTATGAGCATGCCCGTGCTCATGTTCATGTTCGTGGCTGTCGTCATGCCCATGTTCGTCTGCAGGTAAGTAGTCCCCATGCACCAAGCCCTGACCGGCAAGCGGAATAAATACGCCACGATCGATAGGGGTCCCAGTCGCTGCCAGCACGCCCACAACTTTAAATGGATGAGCGTCATGGTTACTAAAGCTGATTTCACCTGTGCCATGTGCGATCACTAAATCATCGGCAACGCCCAAGCCAAGTTCGCTCGCTGCTTCAGCGCCGAGTACTGCAACGGTTACCTCGCTGGCCGCGGCAAAATTGTGGCCAGTGGCAAACTCAAGTGGTCGTTTATTGCCGTAGCGAAAATAGTCAAACAAGCTGTCGTTGGTGGCGATAACGGGAAACCCTTGTACGCTATCACCCATAGCCATCGGAATATGCCAGGCAACGCCGGGCAACTCTTGTAAATAGGTGTAGCTTTGCCAGCTCATGGTGTTGGATAAGTTACCGATATGAAACACGCTGCTAAGTAACAATTCGGTCGAGCCGGTGCGGGCACCTACGATCAAATCGGTACCTGAAATAGTATTGGCGAAGTTATCCTGGGTCTGAACCCGAATGCGCTCGACCCCAAGCAATAACAATGTGCTTACGGCAATGGCGATGACAGTTAACCACACACTGCCACGGCGGTTCCATAAGCTTGCCCACGCTAACTTAAACATTGGTCACCGCCTGATTGATCTCATCAAGCTCGATAGCGCGGGGGAATAGTGGCACTAATGTTGCGTCGTGAGTGACAAACAACAAAGTCGTTTGTTGTGCATCGCAGGCCTCAAAAAGTAACTTGATGAACTCATCACGATGGCCTTGATCTAACGCTGAAGTCGGCTCGTCAGCAATAATAAGCGCAGGCGACCCCAATAATGCGCGGGCTGCCGCTACACGTTGTTGTTGGCCGACACTCAGTTGCTGCGCCGGTTGCTGTTGTTGGGTATCGGTGAGACCTAATCTTGTTAGCAGCTGGCGAGCACTCGCTTCCCGATCTACATCAGCTAATCTCGCGCGTCTTGCTGGGGCAAATTGACAGGCCATGGTGACGTTGGCAACAGCCGATAAATAAGGGAGTAAATTGAACTGCTGGAAAATATAGCCAATTTCGTTGGCGCGCAAACGATCGCGCTGGTGCTGGCTCAGTTGGGCAAGATCATGTCCGAGCACTTGGACTTGTCCCGGCCCCACGGTGTGGATACCGGCTATCAAACTCAGCAGCGTTGATTTGCCGCTACCGCTGGCACCACGCAGAATAACGCGTTCACCGCGCGCTAAGGTAAGCTCTGGGATGCTCAGCAGAGCGGACTGAGCACCCGGCCAGCGAAACTCAAGCTGCTTGAGTTCGACACAGGTGCTCGTCGTCATTATTTCTTCTGCGCGCGCTCAAACGAAGACACAAGCTCTTGTTTGGCATCGTTGATATCGCCCCAGCCTTCAACTTTTACCCATTTACCTTTCTCGAGCTCTTTATAACGCTCAAAGAAATGCGAGATTTGAGCACGCAGCAGCTCTGGCACATCATTGATATCTTGGATGTGGTCATATTCTTTGCTGAGTTTACTCACTGGCACAGCGATGACCTTCGCATCTTCACCTGATTCGTCAGTCATCTTCAGCACGCCTACCGGGCGACATTTGATAACGCAACCAGCTTGCAATGGATAAGGTGTAGGCACCAAAACATCTACCGGGTCACCGTCAAGTGACAAGGTGTCGTTCACAAAACCGTAGTTGCACGGATAGAACATTGGGGTAGACATAAAACGGTCCACCCACAGTGTGCCGGTTTCTTTATCAACTTCATATTTGATCGGGTCTGCGTTGGCAGGGATTTCGATGATGACGTTGACTTCATCTGGCAAATTGTTGCCCGCGCTTACGTTATTAAAGCTCATGTTGGTTCCTATACGATAGATAACAAAATAGGTTTTAATTTAGACCGCTTATTATACGTCTGTCGCCGCTGATTGCGAGCCTTGCAGGTATTCAAGGCATGTATTTACTTCATTCGCAGAACCTAAGATAACGCCGATACGCTGATGAATGTCAGTTGGCTCAATATCAAGGATGCGCTGTTCGCCGGTATGGGCCACTCCGCCTGCTTGTTCGACCAACCACGCCATCGGGTTGCCCTCGTACATGAGACGTAATTTGTAAGGTTTGTTCGGCATGCGACAATCCCATGGATAGGTGAACAAACCGCCACGGCAAAGTACGCGGTGGACATCTGCCACCATGGCGGCAATCCAACGCATATTGAAGTTTTTGCAGCGCGGTCCAGTATCACCTGCAAGCAAGTGATCAATATAGGCGCGCATCTGTGGTTGCCAGTGGCGATAGTTCGACATGTTGATGGCAAATTCACAGGTATCTGCCGGAATCTCAAGGTCTTCGTCAGTGAGTAAGAACTCGCCCACTTTTTGATCGAGCGTAAATACTCGTACACCGTTACCCGTGGTGAATACCAGCATGGTCGAAGGACCATATAATACGTAACCCGCCATCAGTTGATTGGTGCCTGGTTGGAGGAATAAGTCGACGCCTTGGCGATCATCTTTCGGCGCTGGTAATACGGAGAAAATGGTACCCACCATACTATTGATATCGATGTTCGAACTGCCATCAAGCGGATCAAAAGCGACTAGGTAGTCACCGGTGGTATGGCCATCGACAATGCCCTCTTCTTCTTCTGAAGCGACGGCCCGAATATGTGAATTCTCGAGCAAGATATCTTTAAGCAACTGATTCGCGAGCACATCGAGCTTTTTCTGGGTTTCACCTTGAATGTTTTCATCAAGCGTAGAACCAAGCACTCCAGCAAGTTCGCCTTGGTGCAAGCGAAATGAGATTTCCTTTGCGCAAATTTGCAGAGTGTTGATAACAGAAATAAGACCTTCTTCGACGTGATCACGGCGTAAGGTTGGAATCAAGCGTTGCATAACGTCCCCAGTTCGAATGCGGCAGAAAACGCGGCTAAGTTTACCGTAATTCTGAGTAAAATGCCTGCAAGAATGTCCGTAATTCTGTCGTGCATGCTACACTAGCCGGAATTTTTTAGTTGGATTTTCGGAAGCTTCTATGCACATTCACATTCTTGGAATTTGCGGCACCTTCATGGGAGGCATTGCCGCCTTAGCCAAGGCCATGGGGCATCGCGTTACCGGTAGCGATGCCGCAGTTTATCCACCTATGAGTGATCAACTTGCCACTTTAGGCATCGAGGTTGTGCAAGGCTATGACCCAGCACAGCTCCAGCCGCAGCCTGATTTGGTCATTATTGGTAACGTCTTAAGTCGTGGCAACCCCGCAGTTGAAGCAGTGCTCAATCGTCGTATTCCTTATCGTTCAGGAGCACAATGGCTGCACGATGCGCTTTTGCAAGATAAATGGGTGCTGGCAGTTGCTGGCACCCACGGCAAGACCACCACTGCAAGTATGTTGACGTGGATTTTGCAGTACGCCGATTATCAGCCGGGCTTTTTAGTCGGTGGCGTGTTAAGTAACTTTGGTTGCTCGGCACAGCTTGGCAATAGTGATTTCTTCGTGATTGAAGCTGACGAGTATGACACTGCTTTTTTCGATAAGCGCTCTAAGTTTGTGCATTACCAACCCTCGACCTTAGTGCTTAATAATCTGGAATTTGATCACGCCGACATATTCGCCGACCTGGCGGCGATTCAAAAACAGTTTCACCACTTATTACGGATCGTTCCGGGGAATGGGCAAGTGATTTATCCTACCCATGATGACAATCTGCAAGAGGTTATAGCACAAGGTTGTTGGAGCGAAATTCGCACTTTGGGAGAGCAAGGCGACTGGCAATATCAACTGACCACAGCCGACGCGAGTTCATTTAGCGTGCAACATGACGGTTATGTTGCCGAGGTGACCTGGGATTTAGTTGGCGAGCACAACGCCGCCAATGCCACCA
This sequence comes from Pseudidiomarina salilacus, assembly GCF_047323925.1. Taxonomy (GTDB): domain Bacteria; phylum Pseudomonadota; class Gammaproteobacteria; order Enterobacterales; family Alteromonadaceae; genus Pseudidiomarina; species Pseudidiomarina salilacus. The sequence continues at coordinate 224,655 of NZ_CP178753.1, read as the reverse complement.
TGGCCATGGCCGCGGCTTATCATGTGGGAGTGCCACTGGCGGTTGCCGCAGAAGCTTTGCAGCAGTTTAAAAATACTAAGCGCCGCCTAGAATTGTTAGGGACACCGCGTGGCATTTCTATTTACGATGATTTTGCCCATCACCCAACCGCGATTACCACGACACTTGCGGGCCTGCGCGCAAAAGTCGGTACTGGACGTATTATTGCCGTACTAGAGCCGCGCTCCAATACCATGAAGCGCGGTATCCATGCGGACCAGCTCGAGGCCGCTTTGAGCGCTGCAGATCAAGTGATGCTGCTGCAACCAGAAGGGCTACAGTGGCAGCTGGCTGATTTTGTCCCTACAGCCACCATCACCCATAGCGTAGATGAACTCTTAGCAGTGTTACTGCGTAGTGTAGAACCTGGTGACCATGTCTTATTAATGAGCAACGGCGGCTTCGGTGGCTTGCATCAAAAGCTGCTCGCCGCACTCGTCGAGGAGGCTTCATGAATCGTTCGCAAGCAATTACTTTAGCAATTACTGGAGCTTCGGGTGCACCTTACGCCGTGCGTTTGTTAGAATGCCTGCTCGCACAGCAGCAACAAGTGCATTTACTGATGTCCAGTGCTGCACGTGTCGTCTTTGCGACAGAATTAGCTTGGCAGTTACCGGCCGCCCCACAGGCAATGGCCGAGGCTTTGCAAACGCATTTTAAGGTGAGTGCTGAGCAGCTCAAGGTGTACGGTAAAGAGGAGTGGTTCTCACCCGTAGCATCAGGCTCAGCTGCACCGGCGCGTATGATCGTTTGCCCATGCTCGACTGGCACTTTATCAGCCATAGCGATGGGCGCCAGTGACAATCTTATCGAGCGCGCTGCTGATGTGGTGTTAAAGGAACGCGGGCAACTTATTTTGGTACCGCGTGAAATGCCATTGTCAGCAATCCATTTGGAAAACATGCTCAAGCTGGCGCGGCTTGGCGCGACTATTATGCCGGCAGCACCGGGCTTTTACCACGAGCCGAAAACTATTGATGATTTGGTAGATTTTGTGGTCGCTCGCATTCTCGACCATTTGCAACTAGAACAAAACTTGCAGCCACGTTGGGGCTACAAAAAGGAGTCGTAAAACGCGATGAAAGCATTATCGATTCAAGATTTGCGCAAAACCTACAAAGGTGGCTTCGAAGCGCTAAAAGGCATTCATTTAGAAGTCGAAGAAGGCGATTTTTTTGCCCTGCTAGGGCCTAATGGTGCGGGTAAATCAACCACTATAGGAATCATCTCATCACTGGTGAACAAAACGTCAGGCTCGGTTTCGGTTTTTGGGTACGATCTTGATACCCAACTGGTCGACTTAAAACGTCAAATCGGTTTAGTCCCACAAGAATTCAATTTCAATCAGTTTGAGACCGTGCGTCAGATCGTGGTCAACCAAGCTGGCTATTATGGCGTACCACGCCAAGTCGCCCATGAGCGCGCTGAACACTACTTAAAGCAACTAGGCCTTTGGGATAAACGCAATAACGCTGCGCGGATGCTCTCAGGTGGCATGAAACGGCGACTCATGATTGCGCGCGCCTTGTTACATGAGCCAAAACTTTTAATTCTTGATGAGCCAACCGCCGGTGTTGATATCGAATTGCGGCGCAGCATGTGGGATTACCTGGAAGAGATCAACAAACAAGGTATTACCATCATTTTGACTACTCACTATTTGGAAGAGGCGGAGACCTTGTGCCGCAATATCGCCATTATCGATCACGGTGAAATTGTTGAGAACACCTCAATTAAACGTCTATTGGCAACCTTGAATCGCGAAACCTTCATTCTCGATTTGAGTGGCGAGGACGAGCAGGCGGTTCAGCCACAGCTTGAAGGTTTTACCATGCGACAAATTGACGACCACACCATTGAAGTGGATGTGGAGAAATCACAAGGGCTGAACAAAGTGTTTGACCAGTTGAGTGCACAGCAGATCAAAGTGCTGTCGATGCGCAATAAAGCCAACCGCCTCGAAGAACTATTTGTGGACCTCGTTGAACGCGGTCGTAGTAACAAATCTGCAGCAGGAGCTTAAACCTATGGCATCCGCTTATAATTTGGTTGCGTTAAAAACAATTTGGATAAAAGAGTGCACGCGGTTTTTGCGGATTTGGATTCAAACTCTGGTTCCACCTGCAATCACCATGACTTTGTACTTTATTATTTTCGGTAGCATTGTCGGCGAACGTATTGGTGACATGAGTGGCCGCCCCTACATGGAATTTATCGTACCGGGCCTGATCATGATGTCGATCATCACCAACTCCTACTCGAACGTTGCCTCGTCCTTCTTTAGTGCAAAATTTCAACGCAATATCGAAGAGATGCTCGTGGCGCCGGTATCAACCTCGGTGATTATTGCAGGGTATGTGGGCGGTGGTTTGGCTCGCGCACTCATTGTCGCGGTGATTGTCACCTTAGTGTCGTTTTATTTCGTCGACAACGTCAGTATTAACCATTTAGGTATCTTAGTCCTTACGGTTGTTTTAACCTCGACACTGTTTTCATTGGCCGGCTTGATTAATGCCGTGTATGCGAAAACTTTCGATGACATTTCGATTGTCCCAACCTTCGTGTTGACGCCTTTGACCTATTTAGGTGGGGTATTCTTTAGTGTGACCCTGTTGCCAGGTGTTTGGGAAACCATTGCGCGCTTCAACCCCATTCTTTATATGGTGAATGCGTTCCGCTATGGCTTCTTGGGTGTCTCAGACGTTAACATCAGCGCCGCTTTGGCGGTCATAGTGGTGTTTAATGTAGCGTTTTTCATTACTGCGTACACCTTGTTGCAGCGCGGAGTGGGGATTCGTTCGTGACCGAGAAGTTATCACGACCGGTCACCACCAATCAGCACGGTAATCACGAAGATTTAACTGCGGTGGTGATGCGGCACTTGCGTGCTCCCTTTAAAAAGCCGATTCAAGCACACAATCGTGAAGCCTTTATGCAAGCACATCAGGCAGTTACCGAGTGGCAGGGGCCGATCATTCTCGATTCTTGTTGCGGCGTCGGTGAGAGCACCGCTTGGCTGGCGCAACAGCATCCGGAAGCATTAGTGATCGGGGTGGACAAATCGGCGCATCGATTGCAGCGCCATGCGCATTATCAAACATCCGCAGCAGGGCAGCGGTATCTGCTGGTGCGTGCTGACTTGCAAGATTTCTGGCGCTTGGCAGTTGAGCATCATTGGCAATTGAGTAAACATTCGATTCTTTATCCAAACCCCTGGCCGAAAGCGGCGCATTTGAGTCGGCGTTGGCATGGCAGTCCGGTCTGGCCCTATGTGATCGGGCTCGGCGGTGAACTGGTCATGCGTTCCAATTGGGTAACCTACCTGACCGAGGTCGCGAGTAGTCTAGCCTTGGTGCATTGCCAAGCAACTCTACAGCCGTTATTAGCCAAACACGAACCGATCACGCCGTTTGAACGTAAATACCAGCGCAGTGGTCAGCAACTTTGGGAACTGACTGCTAAGCTACCCGAAGACGGTCGCTATTTTTCAGCGATCGAGGCAGAATAACGAGTTCAATTTTTCAGAAGGGACAGCGCTTGAGCGAACAAGTTTTTGCCGAGGTAAGTGAAGAGGCATTGCTTAAAATCTTTACTTTGCCTGAAGCACCAGACTCCACGTTAGGTAAAATCGAAAAGGACTTATCCGAGAACCTGATGGGTTTTCTTGGTGACCACATTGTTGCGCGTGAAAAGCCTCTGCATGAAATTGAGCACAATTTTGCTGCCAGTGAAGTGCCGGAACAACCGCGTTATGTGTCGGATCACACCGAATTCTTGCTCAATAACCTAGTGGCGCACTCAGTGCACACATCGTCACCACGCTTTATTGGCCATATGACTTCGGCGCTCCCATATTTTTTACTGCCGTTAGCGAAATTGATGGTGGGGCTGAATCAAAACCTTGTAAAAATTGAGACTTCTAAAGCCTTTACGCCGCTGGAACGCAATGTCTTGGGTATGCTGCACCATTTAGTGTATCAGCAAGATGCTAACTTCTATCAGCGTTGGATGCACAGCGCGCAGCACTCCTTAGGAGCAATGTGCTCTGGCGGTACCGTTGCCAACATTACGGCACTTTGGGTCGCGCGCAATTTATTACTCAAACCAACCCAAGGCTTCGCCGGCGTCGCGGCTGAAGGCTTAGCTGCTGGCTTACAGCATTATGGTTATAAGCGCTTAACCATCATGGTGTCGGAGCGCGGTCATTATTCGCTCTCCAAAGCTGCAGATGTATTAGGTATTGGCCGCCAGAACTTAATTGGGGTGCCGACAGACGATCGCAATCGCATCCGTATTGATAAGCTCCGTGAGGCGTGTGAGAAAGTCGCTGCCGATGACGGTCGCGTGCTCGCCATTGTTGGGGTTGGAGGTACCACAGAAACCGGCCACATTGATCCCTTGAGTGAGCTAGCTGACTATGCGGCCGAGATTGGCGCACATTTTCATGTGGATGCCGCCTGGGGTGGCGCGACGCTGATGTCTGATAAATATCGCCATTTACTCGATGGTGTCGAACGCGCCGACAGTGTGACCATTGACGCACACAAGCAGATGTATGTGCCAATGGGTGCTGGCATGGTGCTGTTTCGCGATCCGAGCATGGTACGTGCGATTGAGCACCACGCCGAATACGTCATCCGCCATGGCTCCAAGGACTTAGGTGCGCACACCATGGAAGGCTCGCGGCCGGGCATGGCAATGCTGGTCTATTCCGCGTTGCACGTAATGGGGCGGCGCGGCTATGAACTCCTGATCGACAAAAGTATCGATAAAGCGAAGCAATTTGCTGATTTGATCGCTGCGCAAGACGACTTTGAGCTAGTGACGGCGCCAGAACTTTGTTTGCTAACCTATCGCTTTGTACCGCAACAAGTAAAAGTAGCGCTGGCGCAAGCGAATCCGGAGCAAGTGAAACGCTTAACCCCACACTTGAATGCCATTACGCGATTTATTCAGAAGCGCCAACGGGAAACGGGGCGCTCATTTGTATCACGTACCAAGCTGAATCCTGCACAGCATCATCGCGAACCAACGGTGGTCTTTCGCGTGGTGTTGGCCAACCCGCTAACAACGGTGGAAATGCTGCAAGAAGTGCTCGAAGAGCAACGTGAAATTGCGGCGCAGGCAATGAGTCTGCGCGGTGCATTACACACCGAAATGCGTGAATTAGGCTTGCTGGCGCGCAGCTAATTAGCTGCGCGTAAAGGTGAGGTTATCAATTAGCCGGGTGCGCCCCAAGAACGCCGCGACCAGAATCACTAAGTCAGCATCCCCGTCAGTCGCGGGTTGCAAATCTGCCTGCCGGCGCAATTCCAGATAGTCGATCTGAAATCCAGTTGCAGTTAAGCGAGCTGCAGCCGCTGACACTGCCGTTGTCGCAGCCTCACCCTGTTGTACTGCGTTTTTTAGCTGCTCCATGGTGGCATATAGTTCTGGCGCTTGTGCGCGTTCTGCTGCACTCAAATAACCGTTGCGTGAGCTCAGTGCTAAACCATCTTCAGCGCGTTCAGTTGGCATTCCAATCACTTCTACCGGTAAACTCAGATCGCGCGTCATCAACCGTATCACTTGCAACTGCTGATAGTCTTTTTGCCCGAATATCGCGACTTGGGGCTGGATCATATTGAATAGTTTAGCAACGATAGTCGCCACGCCACGGAAGTGGCCTGGGCGGCTGGCGCCGCAGAGAATGTCGGAAATTCCGGGTACTTCAATGTAGGTTTGTTCGGCTAAACCGCGCGGATAAACGTCACTGACCTGTGGTGCGAACACAGCACTGGCACCGCGTTCTGCCAATAACGCGCAATCCGCATCAAGCGTACGTGGGTAACTATCGAAATCCTCATTGGCACCGAACTGCATGGGGTTGACAAAAATACTGACGACGACGTGTTCGGCGTGTTGTTGCGCTAGGTCAACTAGCCTTAAATGACCCTCATGCAAGTTGCCCATGGTTGGCACCAAGGCGACGGTTGCGTCAACCTGTGCGCGCCAAGCACGCAGTTCCTCGAGACTTTTCAATACACGCATCGTAGTCGTTACCCTCAACTGGATTAGCCCTTAAAACTGTGTTCCGGACCCGGGAAGCTGCCTTCTTTGACTTGTTTCACATAGAGCGCGACCGCAGCTGCTAAATCACCGGTCTCGGCTAAGAAGTTCTTCACAAATTTAGGCAAATAGTCACTGTTTAAGCCAAACATGTCGTGCATCACTAGGATTTGTCCGTCACAGTGAGGTCCGGCGCCGATGCCAATCGTGGGTATGCTCAGGGCTTCGCTGATGCGTTTACCGAGCGAAGTTGGAATACATTCAAGTACCAATAATTGCGCTCCCGCAGCTTCCAGTGCTAGTGCTTGGCGCAAAGTATTATCAGCGGCGCTAGCCTCTTTGCCTTGCACTTTGTAGCCACCTAAAACATTCACAGATTGCGGCAGTAAGCCCAGATGCGCGCACACAGGAACACCGCGCTCAACCAACTGACGAATGGTATCTAACAACCAATCGCCGCCTTCTAGTTTGACCATATTGGCGCCGGCGCGCATTAATTTAGCTGCTTCTTGGCAAGCTTGTTCAGGCGTCGCGTACGACATAAATGGCATATCTGCCATGACGAACGCATCAGGTGCGCCATTGCGCACCGCTTTGGTGTGATAGGCGATATCGTCAACGGTGACTGGAAGTGTGCTAGAGGCACCTTGAATGGTATTTCCTAAGGAATCACCAATCAGCATAAAATCGATGTCTTGTGCAGCAAATAGCTTGGCGAAGCTGGCATCGTAGGCGGTGAGCGAAGCGATCTTCTCACCGTTTTTTTTCATTTCGGTGAGTTTGGCAATAGTCATGGCAGCCATGATAAATCCTTTAAACAACGCTGAGTCGTGTGGCGATTGTATCAGGTAATTTTTATCAGGTCATGACTGTCCACAGCCGTCAATAACTCGCTGATACGACGACCGTCGGGAAGACTCAGGTCTGGCGCAATTTCAGCAAGAGGCAGGAGCACAAAGTCGCGCTCAGCGAGACCTGGGTGCGGGACAATTAAGCGTTCATGCCTAAGCAGTTGAGTGCCGTACAAGAGGATATCAAGGTCCAGTGTACGAGCTCCCCAACGCCGATTGCGCACACGACCAAAGTCGTTCTCTAGCTGTTGCAAATAATCAAGTAACGCTAACGGTGGTAGGTCTGTCTGCGCACTTAACACAGCGTTCACGTAGTCCGGTTGATCTTGTGGTCCCATCGGTTTGCTGCGAAAAAAACTTGAGCACTGAATTGCTGTTAACGCGTCGTCTTGGTGCAACTGGTCAAGCAGCGACTGTAAAGTCGCTACGGGATCACCGAGGTTGGCACCAAGTGCAATATAAACCGTGCTCATAGCAACTAATTCGACTCAGATTTACCACTCGGCTTACGGCGCCGGCGGCCGCCACGGCGTCCACGTTTCTTCGGTGCGCGATCGTCACTCGGGGCTACATCCGGTTGCTGGCGCTGCTGTTGGGTCCAGAATTTCGCCAATTTCTCTAATTGTTCACGCTCACTCGCTGGTGCAGTTGCCGTGCGTAACAATAAAAAGTCATAGGCAGCGCGGAAGCGTGGGTGGCCGAGCAATTGCCCTACGCGGCGACCTTTGGCACGCTCTAGGCGTTGTTGGAGTTGCCAGATTTCGCGCGCCGGAATAGTAAAGCGTTTGGGGATCGCAACCGTTTGAACTTGCCGAGCAAAAACATCGGCGGCAGCGATATTCATCGCATCAACCGGCGGTAAGCCACTTTCAAACATTAATTGTTCCATGCGTGCCTGCAGTGGCCACCAGAGCAGTGCTGCGAACAAATAAGCTGGGGTGATACTCAATTCTTTCTGAATGCGGCTGTCGGTATCAGCAAAGGTCTGACGTAACATTTGATACGGCGGTTCGTCGACATTTGCCAAGTAGCTTTTCAACAGCGGGAACAGCTGTTGGAACAAATGATACTCGGTCAAAAGTTCAAAATTCGCCACACCTTTACCGGCGGTGAATAACTTCAAACATTCTTCAAATAGCCGTGCCGCTGGAATATTTTGCAGCAGGTGTGCATGTTCACGAATCGGTTTACGTACACTGTCGTCCATCTGCATCGACAGCTTGGTGGCAAAACGCACCGCGCGCAGCATCCGCACCGGGTCCTCGCGATAGCGCTCACTGGCGTCGCCAATCATACGCAAGATACCGCGTTCGATATCTTGCGCGCCATTGGCATAATCATAAATGGCAAAGTCAGCAATGTTGTAATACAAGGCGTTAACGGTGAAATCGCGGCGTTGTGCGTCTTCATCAATGCTGCCATAAACGTTGTCACGTAACAGCATACCTTTAGCATCACGTTTTGCATGCTTGGCTTCTGGCTCTTCTTCATCGTGATGGCCACGGAAGGTAGCGACTTCGATAATTTCGCGGCCAAACATGATATGCGCGAGACGGAAGCGGCGCCCCACTAAACGGCAATTACGGAACAGTTTGTACACTTGATCGGGCAATGCGTTGGTGACGACGTCAAAATCTTTGGGTTTGATACCGAGCAATAGATCGCGAACGCAACCGCCAACCAAATAGGCTTCGTACCCAGCATTGTGCAGACGGTACAAGACTTTGAGGGCATGCTCAGAGATGTCTTTACGTGAAATGTTGTGCTGATCGCGCGAGATCACCACGGGTTGTGCAAGAATATTGGCTGGCAACTCGGTTGCGTCAGCAGGCTTGCTAAATGCACGTTTGGCCATTGCCTTGATGCGTTTGATAATAGCTTCTACTCCTTAGAAATTCCCAAACTTGGGAGAATGCGCGTATTGTAGCCGTTTGCAGCGGATCAGGAAAGATACTTTGCGCGCCAAGCGGCAGTTGCAGCGCTTAATAATTGCTCGGTATTTGCTGCTTTGGGCAGCGCCGTTAAGCCAAGAAATGCGCAAGCATCGCGCAGTTGTTGGTGAACGTGCTCAGCACTTAGCGCTGGAGCATGATTCTGTTTACTTAGTTTGTTGCCATTCTGATCAAGTGCCAAGGGGACATGGGCAAAGCGCGGCTGGTAAGTTGCCAGTTCGCTCCATAGCGTTAATTGCCAACTGGTAGGCGTCAACAAGTCGGCACCGCGAACAATATCGGTGATGCCTTGCGCGATATCATCAACGACCACCGCAAGCTGGTAGGTGTAGAGTTGATCACGGCGGAACAGCACAAAATCTTCTGCGGCGAAATCGGGGTCGAGTTGCACCTTGCCTAAAATCCGGTCTTGGAACTCGGTGCAGGGGTGGTCATTACGAAACCGCACAGCATTGCCTTCTGCGCGACGTTTTTTGTCGCGGCAATAACCTGTGTAATAAGGGCCACGTGCTTTGATTTGTTTGCGGGTACAACTGCAGTAGTAAGTGAGGCCACGTTGTTGCAGAGTCTGCAGAGCTGCAGCATAGGTCGTGTCACGTTGCGATTGATAGATAACTTCGCCATGCCACTGCAAGCCGTGGTCATGTAGCTGCTGCAGAATAGTTTGCGCAGCGCCAGGTACGGCGCGGGGTTTGTCGACGTCTTCGATGCGTAGCAACCACTCACCGCCGTGAGCTTTAGCGTCGAGGTAGCTGGCAACCGCTGCGACCAGTGAACCGAAATGAAGAGGCCCCGACGGGGTCGGGGCAAAGCGTCCGCGATAAGCTGACGAAGCTGCCATATTAGGCGCCGGTCATTTGCTTCTCTTTGATTTCCGCTAAAGTTTTGCAGTCAACACACAAATCGGCAGTCGGTCGCGCTTCCAGGCGACGAATACCGATCTCGATGCCGCAAGAGTCACAGAAACCAAAGTCATCAGCCTCGATCTTTTGTAAAGTCTTTTCAATTTTCTTGATCAGTTTGCGCTCGCGATCCCGCGTCCGCAATTCCAGACTGAACTCTTCTTCTTGTGAAGCACGGTCTACCGGATCAGGGAAGTTTGCCGCTTCGTCCTTCATGTGGTGAACGGTACGGTCAACTTCTTCACGCAACTGATTACGCCAAACTTCTAAAATTTTACGAAAATGCGCACGTTGCTTTTCGTTCATATACTCTTCATTCGGCTGTTCTTGGTAAGGTTCCAAGCCAGCTTGTGCCAAAATGCCGTGAGCTTTTTTAGGCGTTCCTTGAGGCATTGTGGATCTCCTGTATGAGAGGGTTTGTCAAAAAAGGTCGGTACATATACCAGAAACCCCAGAGCTGCGCAATTGAATTTGTGTGACTATTTTACTGGGAGTTCGCCTTTCGGATGAATTCCCTGTGGACTGATATCACATGCTAACGCATAAAATTCAACGCCTTGCCGTTTGGCTTCAATAGCTGCTTCGGCGTATTTCGGATCACAATGGGCGGCTGCGCTGACCACTTGCACACCACTGTGTAGTACACAATAAATGACAGCGGCGCGCTGCCCTTGTGCGACCATAGCTTGCAAACTGCGCAGATGTTCACGCGCGCGTTGACTTACAGTATCAGGGAAATAACCCTGTGCGCCCTCGGCGAGGGTAACGCTTTTGACTTCGACATAACACTGACGGCCGTCAGCTGTCGTTCCTTGCCAATCAATGCGGCGATTGGCATCACCATAACGACGTTCCGCACACCATTCATTGATGTCACGAAAGGCTGGTAAAAGTTGTTGTTGTAGAGCTTCACCGACGACTTGATTAGCGCGTTGGGTGTTGACGCAAATACTGTCACCGGCGCTGGTTTCGGCAAGCTCCCAAGTATAACGGTATTTACGTTTGCTATTCTGCGAATCACTCAACCACACTCGCATCCCCGGCTCAGCGCAGCCGGTCATCGCACCGGTATTGGGGCAATGCACGGTAAGGGGATGCTCGCTATTACTGTAATGTGGCCAGCTTGGGTGATAGACGTCGGCTAAAAAACGCTTATACCGCCGCAACAAAAAAGCCTGCTCTAAGGGGTTGTCAAACTGCATTGTCAGCCTCATCTAGCTTTTATACGATATACTCTACTTTATTCTCGCAACCATAATGGGAGCTGTTCACCATGTCTACCGCACTTGCCGTATTTGTTGTTCAACAAGATTTTTCTGCTGCTGCTTGGAAACCAAGCGCGGCTGTCGTAATGGGCGAAAAAGGCGCAACCATCTATCTAGGCGCTGACGAAGCCGAAAACTTGCGGAAAATTCAAAAAGCCGGTCGCCAGCTCGATGGTTTTGGTGTGCGCGCAGTTGAACTTCAGGGTGAGGGCTGGGACCTCGAACGCCAATGGGCATTTAGCAATGGCTACACCGATACGCGCAGCAGCAATTCAATCACTTGGGCGAATGACGCCAACACCCTAAAACAAATGCGCGATACCGTAAATTGGACGCGTGAGCTGATCAACTTACCACCCGACACCATCTATCCAGAATCGCTCGCGCAACGCGTTGCAGAGAAGCTTGAAGGCTTGGCTGCAGACAAGGTTTCGACGCGTGTTATCGCCGGCGACGACCTGCTCAAAGAGGGTTGGGTTGGCATTCATACTGTAGGTCGTGCGAGTAAGCATGCCCCTTGTATGTTGGTGGTGGATTACAATCCAAGCCAGCAAGCTGATGCGCCGGTCGATGTTTGTTTGGTGGGTAAAGGCATTACCTTTGATTCTGGCGGTTATAGCCTCAAATCAAGCGAAGGTATGGTGGCAATGAAGTGCGACATGGGTGGTGCCGCGACGGTAGCAGGGGCCTTGGCGTTGGCGATTCAACAAGGGCTGAACAAGCGGGTGCAACTGGTCCTTTGCTGTGCGGAAAACCTGATTGATGGCACTGCTTATAAACTGGGCGACATCATCAAGTACAAAAATGGCACCACCGTTGAAATCGTCAACACTGATGCCGAAGGGCGTTTGGTCTTGGCTGACGGCCTGCAATACGCCGGCGAAGTGGGAGCCAAACTCATTATGGATGCGGCGACGCTTACCGGTGCTGCGCAAGTGGCAGTGGGGACCGAATACAACGCGCTGTTTAGCGTGGATGATGCGTTAGCGAACAAGGCCTTGGCGACGGCAACTGAGCAACGCGAAAACCTCTGGCGTCTGCCGTTACAACAGTGGCACAAAGAAAACACGCCATCGGCATTTGCTGATTGCGCCAATAGTCGTCCGCAAAAAGGCGGCGGTTCTGGTGGGGCAAGTAACGCCGCCGGCTTCTTATTGCGGTTCGCGCCGAATAACGGCAAAGGCTGGTTGCATTTTGACATTGCTGGCGCTTATCACGGCAGCGCCAATAGCTTATGGGCGACTGGTGCTACAGCGCTTGGCGTGCGCACCATTGCAGCACTCTTGCAGCAAGACAACTAAGTCTCCGTGGCGGTATCGTCGGCCCTACCGGTTACTGAGCTCTTTGCTGAGCTTGACGCCAATTTAGTCGGGCAAACGGTGGTGTTGGAAGCACCACCGGGCGCCGGTAAGTCAACGGCGTTACCGTTACACTTGCTGCAACAGCCGCACTGGCAGCAGCGCATTTTACTACTGCAACCGCGGCGGATAGCTGCGGTTTCTATTGCGCATTATCTCGCCAAGCAATTAGGTGAAAGAGTCGGCCAGCAGGTTGGCTATCAGGTAAGGGGGGAGCAGCGATTTAGTACGGACACTCGCTTGTTAATTGTCACTGAAGGTATCTTTGTTCAGTATTTGCAGAACGATCCCGAGCTACAGGGGGTAGGCTGCGTTATTTTCGACGAATTTCATGAACGTAATCTGTCCAGTGACCTTGGTCTCGCCATGTTGCTCGAAGCGCGGGCTTTGCGCGATGATCTTAGCTTGCTCATCATGTCAGCCTCCTTACCCGCACAACACATCGCCGACTGGCTGGGTGACGCGCGCGTATTAACCAGTGCCGGACGGCAGCATCCAGTTACTATCGACTATCGGCCAGTGGGGCTAGCCAGTGATTGGTTGACACACTGTGCGCAAGCAGTAGCGGCAGCTGTGCACGAAGCGGAACAGGGTGTTTTGGTGTTTTTGCCGGGCTGGCGTGAAATTGAGCGGGTGCGTGAACTGCTGCCGGAGTTGCCGAATATAGATGTGCTGCCGTTGCATCGACAATTGTCTTTAGCGGAACAAGAAGCCGCCCTGAGTGAACGTCCTGCAGGACGAAAGAAGGTCGTGCTAGCGACCAATATTGCCGAAACCAGTTTGACGATTCCGGGCATTGATATGGTAGTGGATAGTGGTCGTGAACGTCGTGCGCAGTTTTATCCAAAGCATGGCGTAACGCGCTTGACCACGGCTCGGATTAGCAAAGCGGCGGCGTTGCAGCGTTGCGGTCGCGCGGGTCGTTTAGGTCCGGGCAAATGCTGGCGCTTATGGAGCCAAGCCGATGAACATGGCATGCGCGACTACGATGCCCCCGCTATTGCCACCGATGATTTAAGTAGTGCGGTGCTGGAGAGTAAGCGTTGGGGCAGCGAACTGCAGCAATTGCAATTTTTTACCCCACCGAATGCAGCGCACATTGCCGTTGCGGAGCAACTGTTACAAGCGCTTGGGGTGCTCGATGGTGACCATAAATTGACAGCTATTGGTCAACAGGTGGCAGCCTTGGGCAATGATCCAAGACTTGCCCGCATCGCCATTGCCGCGCAATCGTTAACAGCGTCCGAACGCAGTGCTGCGGCTCTGTTACTGGCGCAGCTTGAGGTGCCAACTCGGCAACCTCAATACTTTCCGCAAACGCTACCGCAGCTATCTCGGGAAGCAAAGCAACGCTGGCGCTATTGGTTGCAGCAACTTAGCGCCAAGCAAGAAGTTGCCGAAGTCGAGCCGCAACTGGCTTTTCAACTAGCAGCATGGGGTTATCCGGATCGGGTCGCCCAACAGCGCGATGCCAGTAGTAGTTATCTGTTGGCGTATGGCGGCGGTGCGCGTTTTCATCAGCAAGATGCGCGCACTCGCGCGCCATTATTGCTGATTTTAACCATGACCTTTAGTGATGCCAGTCGTGATGCCTTTATCGATAATTATCTAGCGCTGAGTGAGACTGACCTCGAGCATCCAGCGTTACCCTTGGCATGGCAAACCGAACTTGAATGGGTCGGTCCACAGCAACGGCTGCAAGCGATTGAGTCGCTCCGGTTGGGCGCGATTTGCCTAAGACAACGCGCCGCCGCGCAGCAGCCCTCAGCAAGCGAGCGAGCAGAGTTGCTGGTGAGTTTGGTCCAACAAAGCAAAACCGCGCTCATTGATTATGCTAAAGCTGCAGTTTTTCTGGCGCGGGTACGTTTTGCCTTAGCGCACTTACCGCCTGCGGAAGCTGCAAGCTGGCCGGCGTTTGATGACGCGAGCTTAACGGCACAGTTGGCCAGCTGGGCCGCGCCTTATTGGTCGTCGTTGACCAGTTTGCGTGACCTACAAGCGTGGTCACCACTGCCGGCCTTACAGGCGCGTCTCGATTATGCCCAACAACAACGGTTAGCCGCCTTTTGCCCGACCGGGTGGCAGGCACCGAGCGGTCACCAGCACAAAATTGATTACCGCGAGCAGCCACCGAAGGTCGCTTTAAAATTACAGGAAGTCTTCGGTGAGCCAGTTTCGCCCACCATTGCTGACGGCAAAGTCAATCTGTTGCTGGAGTTGTTATCGCCAGCTGGACGACCGTTGCAACGTACGGCAGACTTAGCAAGCTTTTGGCAGAACTCCTATCAGCAAGTGAAAAAAGAGATGAAAGGTCGCTATCCCAAACATCCATGGCCTGATGACCCCTTACAAGCACAAGCAACGCGCAAGACCAAAAGTAAAATTTAATGAAAATTAGCGGCTCAGGGGTACATTTCAGCGCAAAGCCAAGTATCCTATGAGGTCTTCGAATTAGTTAGATGGACGTTCATGCGCTTTCTATTTAAGACTCTGGCAAAACTAGCGTTTATCGTGCTGGTAGCGCTTGGTTTTTATACCATTTACCTTGATAGCATGCTGACTAAGCGTTTTGCCTCGGAACGCTATGAAGCTTCAGCCATTGTCTATGCACGGCCGCTTACCCTTGAGCCCATTAAGCCGTTACGACCAGCGCAGCTGATCGCCGAATTACAACAACTGCGCTACCGAGAAAGCGCCTCACTGAGTTCCAGCGGTACCTATCGCCAAGTCGGGCAAGCGGTGGAAATCCATCGTCGTCCCTTTGACTTCCCTAGTGGTCCAGCCATGGCGCAGCGTGCGCGAGTGTATTTTGCCGATGGTTATGTCACCAACATCGAAAGCCTGCCTGACGGTCGGATGCTTGGCCGTTTTGAAATTGATCCCCTAGTGCTCGGCCAAATCACTGGTGCCAACGGTGAAGACCGCATGTTGGTGGGCTTGGAACGACTCCCTAACTTGTTAATTGAGACCTTATTGTTGGTCGAGGACCGTGATTTTTATCATCACGCCGGAGTCTCGTTGTCGTCTATTGGTCGTGCGGCAATGGCCAACTTAGTCGCGATGGATACAGTTCAAGGCGGCAGTACCCTGACTCAGCAGTTGGTCAAAAACCTCTACTTAACGCGCGAGCAGACACTCTGGCGCAAAGCCAACGAAGCCCTGATGGCGCTGATTATCGACTTTCGTTTTAGCAAAAACGAAATTTTAGAAAGCTACTTTAATGAAATTTATTTTGGCCAAGACGGCGGCCGCGCCATTCATGGCATTGGTCTTGCGAGTCGCTATTATTTTGGCAAGCAAGTCGAAGAATTGACTGCAGCTGACATTGCGCTGCTGGTCGGTATTATCAAAGGTCCTTCTTACTATAATCCGCATCGCTATCCGGAGCGTGTCGAAGCACGCCGCGATATGATTTTGCAATTAATGTACGGGCAAGATTTGATTTCGCAACCGACCTACCTTGCTGCGGTGGAACAGCAACTGGTTGAGCCCAAGAGTGCGCAAGCTGGCCGCACCTGGGCGCCACATTATTTAGAGCGGGTCAAAACCGAGTTGGGGCAATTACAAATCCCGAAGGATTGGTCAAAACACGGTTTGCGCGTTTTTACGTATCTAAATCCGATCGCACAGCAAGCCGCGGAGCGCAGTATCAGTGAGCAACTTGCGCGATTGAGTAAAGATGAACAGTTACAAGCCGCAACGGTTATTGCTGACCATCAGCAAGCGAGCATCATTAGTATGGTTGGTGATCGTGATCGTAACCAAGTCGGTTTTAATCGTGCAACCACAGCCATGCGTCAGGTCGGGTCGCTGATCAAACCCACGATATATGCCATGGCTTTAGAACAGCCGGCGACTTATCGACTCGGCACAGTACTGCAAGACGAACCCATCGAGTGGCAAGAAGCCGATGGTGATATTTGGCGACCGGAAAACTATGACAAAGAATTCGTCGGTCCGATCATGTTGTACGATGCGCTCGCCCAATCACGCAACTTACCCGCGGTGCGTTTAGGCATGGAAATTGGTCTACCGGCCGTCGTCGATCGACTACGCAGTAGTGGCATTGACACGCCGATCCAAGCCGTTCCGGCGCTTTCGCTTGGCGCGGTTGAGCTATCACCGTTACAAGTCACGGAAATGTTTGGCGTCATGGCAGAACAAGGCCAATTTCGGCCCTTTGCCACCATTCAAGCGATTACCGATCATGAGGGTATAGAAATCTACCAACGCACCATTCCAGCGGGTCGGCAAGTCTATGACCGCGGTACTAGTGGCTTGGTGAACTACGGTTTACGTGGCGTCGTAAATGAGGGAACGGGTAAGCAACTGGCGCAGTTGTTTGGGCAAAATGCGCTAGCCGGTAAGAGTGGCACCACTAATGATAATCGTGACAGTTGGTTTGTCGCCTATGATCAACGGCGTCTCGTGACGACCTGGATCGGTCGTGATGATAATCAACCCATTGGCTTGACGGGTGCCACCGGCGCTTTACCTGTAGTCGCAGCGATTTACAGTCAGATTGGGGTGCAACCCTTGCATACCAATTTGGCACCGGGCCTTGAGGTAACGGCTTTTCATCCGCAAACCGGTCAGCCTATTCCGTTAGATTGCCCACAGCAACGCCGTTTCCCTGCGTTTCCTGTAAAGCTTCCGGAAAATATGAATTGTAACGGTGAGCAAGAAGAAGAATCGTGGTGGCAGAAGATCTTCTAGCCACCACGAAGAGCGTTGCGCGAGGTTAGGCTTTTAATTCAGCAAAAGCGCGCTCTGCTGCAGCCAGTGTTTCATCTAAATCAGCATCGCTATGTGCGGCTGACATGAAACCCGCCTCAAAGGCCGACGGAGCCATGTAAATGCCTTGCTTAAGCATGCTGTGATAGAACTTACGGAAATGTTCCATATTGCATTCGGTGGCTTGCTGGTAAGACGTAATGTGTTGGTCTTTTGAGAAGAAGAAACCAAACATCGAGCCCGCTTTGTTTGTGGTAAACGGAATGCCTGCGGCATCAGCGCGCTCTTGCAATCCAGAGGTGAGCTTGTCGACCTTCGCAAACAGGTTCGGATACAGTTCAGGATCTTCGAGCTGGGTTAATGAGGCCAGCCCGGCAGCCATTGCCACTGGATTACCTGACAAGGTGCCCGCTTGATAGACCGGACCCACTGGCGCGATGTAATCCATAATTGCCGCTTTACCGCCGAAGGCACCTACTGGCATACCACCACCGATAACTTTACCAAGCGTCGTCAAGTCGGGGACTACTTGGTAATACTCTTGCGCACCACCACGTGATACGCGGAAACCCGTCATGACTTCGTCGAAAATCAGCACGCTACCATAGTCATCACAAATGCTGCGCAAGCCTTCAAGGAAGCCCGGCACCGGCGGAATGCAGTTCATGTTACCAGCAACGGGTTCGACGATGATTGCGGCGATTTCGTCGCCGATTTCGGCAAAGATTTCGTGTACCGAGTCGATATCATTGAAGGTCACGGTTAAGGTGTGCTTCGCGAAATCTTCTGGAATACCCGGTGAGTTAGGTACGCCGAGCGTCAACAAACCTGAGCCTGCTTTGACTAATAATGAGTCGGCATGCCCATGATAATTACCCTCGAATTTGAGGATTTTATCGCGGCCGGTGTAGCCACGCGCCAAACGAATCGCGGTCATGGTTGCTTCGGTACCAGAATTGACCATACGAACCTTTTCAATCGATGGCACCAACTGCTTAATTTTTTCCGCCATGGTGATTTCACCAGGCGTAGGGGTACCGAAACTCAGGCCACGGTCAACCGCAGCATGGGTTGCTTCGCGAATCACCGCGTTGTTGTGGCCTAGGATCATCGGACCCCAAGAGCCTACGTAATCAATATAACGCTGGCCGTCAGCATCGAACATGTAAGCGCCTTCAGCGCGTTCGATGAAAATAGGTGAACCACCTACGCCGTTAAATGCGCGCACTGGCGAATTGACGCCACCAGGGATGGCAAGCTGTGCTTGCGCGAATAATTGCTCAGATCGAGACATCTTGATCCTCTTACGGTTAGTTAGACGTTGCGCTTGTCGCTGTACCAGTTGACATCGCACTCGTATTTCTTGACTTGATCGGCAACCCCAAGCGTTAACGCGAACAGCGCCATACGAATTAATACGCCATTATCCGCTTGGCGGAAAATAGCGAGGTTAGGGTTTTGATTTAAGTCGTTATCCAGTTCATTTGCCTCGGCGCGCGAGTCTCGCGGCAACGGGTGCATAATGACGGTATTTGGTTTGTAATGCTTGGTATAGATTTCGCTGTTTAAACGAAACTTACCGCGATATTGATCAGCCTCTTGTGGCGAAGTGAAACGCTCTTGCTGAATCCGCGTTTGATAAATGATGTCAGCATCGGAACTGCCACTTACTTGGTCCGTAACATTTACTTGGTGGCCAGCATTAGCAAGCGCATCCATGACACTGTCTGGCATCATCAACTCACGTGGTGAGATCAAGGTAAAGCGGACGTTTGGATATAAGGCCAGTAGACGTGATAACGAATGCACGGTACGGCCGAACTTCAGATCGCCCATCATGCAAATATGCATACCTTCAACTGCATGCCCGTGATACGCCAGTTCCTTTTTGATCGTGTAAAGGTCGAGCAAGGCTTGGGTGGGGTGTTCGTTGGCACCATCACCGCCATTGATGACCGGCACGCGGCTACCTTCGGCGAACTCTGCCACGGCGCCTGATTTGGGATGACGCATGGCAATCACGTCGCTATAGCTACTGAGCACGCGCGCGGTATCGTAAAGTGACTCGCCTTTTGCTAGGGCAGAGCTTTCCATGCCGGTGGTTTCACGTACTTCGCCACCCAGTAAGTTGAACGCGGTACCGAAACTGACACGAGTTCGCGTCGAGGGCTCGAAAAAGAGATTGCCGAGAATGGCACCATCGAGCACTTTCGTGCGTTTTTGACGGCGTGCGTAGGGCAGCATAGCGTCCGCAACAGCAAAAATTTCATCAATGCTATCGCGATTAAATTGGTCAACGGAGAGTATGTTGGCACCAGTGAAGTTCATGGGTCGCGGCCTCAGTCAGTGGAGGAAAAGAGATCAAACACTGGACCGCGATGATAGCAGATTTTGCGTCTAAAACGAACGTTGTTGCATGAGTTACTGCAGCTGTTCGATGCAGAAAAGCTTAAAATGGCTTCACCACTGCCAAAATAATGATAGCAAATAGCGCGAGCACAGGGATCTCATTGAATACCCGATAAAACTTATGGCTGCGACGATTGCGGTCATGCTTAAAGTCGGCCAATAATTTAAAGCAGTACAAGTGATAGCCGTACAAAAAAGTTACCAACAGCAATTTGATGTGCAGCCAACCACTGGCTTTAAACCAAGCACTACCGTAAATCGCTATCAACCAAACGCCAAAGACCAAGGTGAGCACGGCAAAAGGCGTGACAAAGTACAATAAGCGCCGCTCCATGACCTTGAGCTGGTCGTTGACCTCGCTGGATTCGTTCTGCGCGTGATAAACGAACAGGCGCGGTAGATAAAAGATGCCGGCAAACCATGCCACCATAAAAATGAGATGCAGTGCTTTTAACCACAAAACTGTCATATCGTTGCCTTTTGCTTTTGCTATTGGCTTACTTGCGCTAACGCCAGTTGCTGCGTAGCATGTCGAGCACATTTAACGCGCTCTGATTGAAGCCATGATAAGAAGTGCTGCTATGAATGAGAAGCAAAAAATCGTTTTTCTTGCCGTTGCGGCAATAATCGGCCTGCTGCTTGGCTATTTGCTCGGTGCGGCTGATAGTTGGCGCTTGCGCAGTAACCTTAATGACCTAGAAACTCAGGTCGAGCAGTTGTACGAGCAAGCCGAAAGCGCTGACTACCAAAAGCATATCGCCGAAGTCGAACTGGGCATCGAACAAGCCGCCGCTGAGCAATTATCAGAAGACTTGGCGGCGAGTCGCGATGAAATTAGTACTTTACGGCGTGAAATTGCGTTTTATCAGAAGATTATGGCGCCGGAAATGATCGCCAATGGCATTGCCATTGATGATTTTAGCTTACGCGCGCTTGAGCAAGAGGGGCATTATCAATTTCGTTTTGCCATTGTGCAGACAGACCGGGTCCGCAACTTTGCGAAAGGCACCTTGGAAGTCTTGCTGCAAGGTCGTGTGAACGGCGAACGCGTCTCTTTCGACCTATATGATTTAGCCGACTTAAGCGATGCTGAACGGAGCTTCAGCATGCGTTTTTTTAAAGCACAAAGTGGTAGTTTCGAACTACCTACAAATTTTGCCGCTGAGGAAATCCTGGTGCGGGTCAGTGTAAATGAGCCAAAAGCTGCACTCGTCGAGCGTACCTATTTGTGGAGTGATTTACGCAACTAGTTGGGTCGTTGCAGTGACAATACTTGACCCTTTTAGTCAGGTACGAGAAAATACGCGCCTGATAGTTGGAGGTAACAAACGAATGACCGAAGCAGCGCAAGCAGTACCGATTCAATTTACTGAAGCGGCAGCCAATAAAGTGAAAACCCTGATTGCAGAAGAAGAAAATGCTGCACTCAAACTACGCGTCTATGTCACGGGTGGTGGGTGTTCAGGCTTCCAGTACGGTTTTACCTTTGATGAGAAAGTGAATCCGGGTGACACCGAAATCGAGAAAAACGGGGTTACGCTCGTGGTTGACCCGATGAGTTTGCAATACCTAGTTGGCGGCACCGTCAACTACGAAGAGGGCCTGCAAGGTGCCCGTTTCTTCGTTGATAACCCCAATGCTTCGACCACCTGTGGTTGCGGCGCCAGCTTTTCTATCTAAATTCATAGCACCACTCGCCGTCGGTGCGAGTGGTTACCTAGGCGAGGTTCACCAATGAGTTCTTACGCAGCCCATATTGCGACGGTGCAAGCACGTTTTGATCAAGCTTTAGCAGCAACCGATTACGACGCAGTTTTAGTTTATGCGGGACAACCGCGCGTTGCCTTTCTCGATGATAATCCTGCACCGTACAAAGCGAACCCGCTGTTTAAATACTGGATCCCGGTCACCGATAGCCCGAAAAGCGCTATTTATTATGAGCCGGGTCACAAACCTGTGGTGTTTTTGTTTCAAGCCCGAGACTTCTGGCATGCGCCGGTCTCAGTACCTGCAGCAGAGTGGCAAGAACACGTAGAGCTCGTGGTGATTGATGACTTGCAAAAGCTCACCCGTTATTTAGGCGATAAATTAGCGAAGGCGGCATTTATCGGTGAAGATTTTGCCGAACCCGTGGCTAGTTGGCAGGTTGCTGCTTGCAATCCGCAAGCGCTGATCGATCACCTGCACTATCACCGTGCCGAGAAAACTGCTTGGGAAGTTGAAAACTTGCGCGTGGCTAACCTGCGCGCGGCAACGGCACATTTAGCTGCCCGCGATGCCTTTATGGCAGGTAAAAGTGAGTTAGAAATTCATGCAGCTTATCTCGCCGCCATCGATGCGCGCGAAACTGAACTGCCGTACAACAGTATTGTCGGGCTCAACGAGCATGGCGCAATTTTGCATTATGATGTTTATGAAACCACGGCACCGGCGGCAAGCCGTTCGTTTTTGATTGATGCGGGTGCGACCTATCGCGGTTATTGCGCTGACATTACTCGCACTTATGCACGCGAATCAGGACTGTTTGCCGATTTGGTAAGCGCGATGGATGCTGCCCAACAGCAGCTGCTCACTGAAATCAAACCGGGCGTGAATTATTACGACCTGCATGTATCGCAACACATGAAAGTGGCAGGTCTACTGAATGAGTTCGATATCGTCCGTGGCAATCCAGAAGATATCTACGCACAAGGCTTTACCAGTGCTTTCTTCCCGCATGGGCTTGGACATTTCATTGGCTTGCAAGTGCACGATGTAGGTGGATTTTTGCAGAATGATCGCGGCGAGCAGTACCCGCGCGATGAACGGCATCCGTTTTTACGCTTGTTGCGTCCAATTGAACCGCAGCAAGTCTTTACCATAGAGCCAGGGCTTTACATCATCGACCAGCTGCTTGAAGCCCACGAGGGCGAACAGGCTTTCAACTGGCAGCGTATTGATGAGCTACGTCCGTTTGGTGGCGTGCGTATTGAAGACAGCATTGTGGTTGGTTCGGATAGCAACGAAAACCTCACCCGCGATGCCTTTGCCAAGCTCGAAGGCTAAGGCCAAGCTCGTAGGCTAAGGTAAGTACAGACCGCCGAGGATGCTGGCGCGACTCGCGCCAGTGACCGACGGTACATTGCCAGGTTGGCGCAGCTGAAACTGTCGTGCTAACCAAGCGAAGGCCATGGCCTCGAGATGCTGCGGGTCAACGCCTAAGCGCGCGACAGACCGCCACTCCGCATCTGGATAATGCGCTGCTAAGCGCTGCATCAGGTCGCCGTTAAAAGCTCCTCCGCCGGCAACAAATACCTGCGTTAAGGCTTTGGGTGCGGCTTCAGTTAAACCTTTTGCGACACTCGCTGCGGTAAACTCAGCTAAGGTCGCCTGAATATCAGCAGGCTGCCAAGCTGATAGCCTTTCAAGTTGTGCCATCAGCCATTCATGATTAAAGTACTCGCGACCAGTGCTCTTGGGTGCCGTCTGCTGAATATAATCATCGGTCATCATCTGCCGCAGCAGCTCGGCGTCGACCTTGCCGCTCGCGGCAAACTCGCCGTTTGGGTCGTAGTCGGTGGCAGCGTCTGGATGCTGTAACTGATACCAAAGATCGAGCAGGGTATTGGCGGGTCCCGTATCGAACCCCAACACCTCATCACTAGCAGTGTCGATCACCGTAATATTGGCGATACCCCCCAAATTTAGCACCGCCGCACAACTTCCTTTGGCTAACTGGTCGCGAAATAGCGCGTTATGAAAAGCGGGTACCAAAGGCGCCCCTTGGCCACCAAGGGCAACGTCTTTACGGCGAAAGTCAGCCACCACAGCAATACCGGTAAGCGCCGCCAGCGTTGACGGGTCGCCTAATTGCACCGTGTACGGGGTTGCCACATCGGGCATATGGCGAACGGTCTGACCATGGCTGCCAATGGCTGTAATTGCACTCGGCTGATGGCCACTGCGACGTAATAGCTCATACACCGCTTGCGCGGCATATTCGGCGAACAGGCGATCGGTAGTGGCGAGACGATGGAGTTCATTTGGACCTGGTTGGCACAAACGCTTGAGTTCTGCGCCAAGGT
Organism: Pseudidiomarina salilacus; assembly: GCF_047323925.1. Taxonomy (GTDB): domain Bacteria; phylum Pseudomonadota; class Gammaproteobacteria; order Enterobacterales; family Alteromonadaceae; genus Pseudidiomarina; species Pseudidiomarina salilacus. The sequence continues at coordinate 201,033 of NZ_CP178753.1, read as the reverse complement.
CGGTTGGCATGGCTAAGTGACAATGGGCAATAAGTTGTGGCTGTGCGTTGCTGAAGTCGACCAGCACCGCATCGATGCCATCCATGCTGGTGCCGGACATCAGACCGATGTAGCGTTCCGCCGCAGGCATTAGTTCATTGCCAAGTAGGTACGGCGGTTGTTCTCGAGCATAGCGAGGCGCTGTTCAGCAATTTTCTTAAAGGCTGGCAGCTGTTGCGCGTTCAGTGATTCGGCCTCCGGCAATTCGACGTTACGCGGATTCCGATGCACACCATCGACTAAGAATTCATAGTGCAAATGCGCACCAGTAACTCGACCGGTGCTGCCCAAGCGACCCACGATATCACCCTGTTTGACTTTATCGCCGCGCTTAACGAGGCGTTTGCTCAGGTGCAAATATTTGGTCACGTAGCGCTCACCATGCTGAATAAAGACATAGTGGCCGTTGAGATTATTGTAGGCACTGGCAATCACTTTACCGGCGCCCGATGACATAATAGGTGTGCCCACAGGTGCCACATAGTCGGTACCATTGTGCGGTCGCACGACGCCTGTTACCGGGTGCAAACGGCGCGGATTGAAGTTAGAACTGATGTAAGTGAACTTCACTGGTGAGCGCAAGAACGATTTACGCATGGCGCTGCCATCGAGCGCATAATAATCGCCGTCGTCGTGCAGAATAGCTTGATAGCGCTCACCTTGGTTGACGAACTCCGCAGCTAGCACTTTACCGTAACCAACAAATTCACCATCGACATACTCTTTCTCAAAAATCACCGAGAATTCATCGCCTTTACGTAAATCCAAGGCAAAATCGATATCCCAGCCAAAAATGCTAGCGATACTCATGATCTGGTTTTCAGTGAGACCGGCATTGATACCGGCATTCCAGAAGCTGCTTGAGATTTCAGCATAAGCAAAGGCTTCTTGAACCTGAACTTCTTTGGTGTCGATCTCGCTTTGGTAGGCGCCATCGATTTTTGACACGATGAGGGTATCAATCGGCGAGATTTGATAGGCCAGTTGTACGAGTTCGTCGTTGCTATCTTTAGCGAAACGTAAAGTATCCCCAGGACGTAACTTGAGGAAGTATTTATTGGCTTGTTGGTCTTGGGTAACTTTATAGAGCTCTTGCGGAGAGTAGCCCATGCGCTCAAAGATGCGCGCTAAGCTGTCACCACTTTTAACTTTGTAACCGCTCCATTGCACCGCAGGCTCGACCGGCTCTGCTACGGCAACAGTCTCAGCCGCTGCGGTCGCATCAACGCTAGGTTGTAGAGCAGGCATATGTTGCGCTTGGGCAGTCACTGCCGCTTTCGCTGCAACAGGAATCTCAAGGCGCTCGCCAAGGATTAATTGCTGCTCCGCGAGTTTCGGATCAGATGTATTACGTGACGCTGTCGCTTGCTCAGACGGCAGCAACAATACGATCAACGTGGCGGCTGCCACTGTAGACAATAATACCTGATGGCGTCGAGGGAGTTGTTGTACAAACCCCGCCATTCTTTTCGTAAATACCTTCATAAACGTCCTGAAGTTAGCGCACTTATTGACTAGTATCGCAACACTAGTTACTGCAGAATAATACGAAGCACAAGCTTTTTCCAGTTACTTTACCCAACTTTGCGCTTAAAACAAGGCGGCAAATCGCTTACAATGCAAGGTTTGTAGACCGATTTTGTCGCCAAGTGGTTCACTCAGGAGTAAAAAATAATGGCAAACCCAGCGCCCGATGCATTCGCGGAGATCGCCCGTGGCACCGAAGAGATTTTATTGGCGGATGAGCTGAAAGATAAGCTTGCCAGTGGTAAACCACTGGTGATTAAGGCTGGATTTGACCCAACTGCGCCTGACTTACATTTAGGCCATACGGTGCTTATCAATAAGTTGCGAGTATTTCAGGACTTAGGTCACAAGGTTATCTTTTTGATTGGTGACTTCACCGGCATGATTGGTGACCCGACGGGTAAGAATGTCACGCGTAAGCCGCTTTCACCGGAAGATGTGATGGCGAACGCACAAACGTATAAAGAGCAGGTGTTCAAAATCTTGGACCCGGCGAAAACTGAAGTACGTTTCAACTCAGAGTGGATGAGTGAACTAGGCGCTGCGGGGATGATCAAACTTGCCGCTCGCCAAACCGTTGCACGCATGCTCGAACGGGATGATTTTAAAAAGCGTTACAACACCGGTCAACCTATTGCGATTCACGAGTTTCTCTATCCACTGGTGCAGGGCTGGGATTCGGTTGCACTCAAAGCCGACGTCGAAATGGGCGGTACCGACCAGCGTTTTAACTTGTTGATGGGCCGCGAGTTGCAAAAAGAAGAAGGACAGCGTCCGCAAACCGTGATCATGGTACCACTGCTCGAAGGTCTTGATGGCGTACAAAAAATGTCGAAGTCGCTGGGCAACTACGTGGGTATTACCGAGCCAGCGAACGATATGTTTGGCAAAATCATGTCTATTTCAGATGAATTGATGTGGCGTTACTTTGAACTACTGAGTTTCCGTCCGCTAGAGGAAATCGCCAGCTTCAAAGCGGCGATTGCAAACGGTGCCAACCCTCGTGATTACAAAGTGTTATTGGCCAAAGAGATCATCGCTCGTTTTCATGATGAAGCCGCCGCTATAGCTGCCGAGCAAGATTTTGTTCAGCGCTTTAGCAAGAACGCCATTCCCGATGAGATGCCAGAACTGACGGTGACCAGCGACAATGGTGAACTGGGTATCTGTCATTTGCTGAAAGAAGCTGACTTAGTGAGTTCAACTTCGGATGCCATGCGGATGATCAAGCAAAGCGCGGTCAAAATAGATGGTGAAAAGGTAACCGATAACAAGCTTGTTATCGCGGCCGGTACCACAGCCGTGTATCAAGTCGGTAAACGTAAATTTGCGCGGGTTACGGTTGCTTAACGCGTCGGATTTGCAGCTTGCCAGCGCTGGCCATCTGGCCAGCGCATGAGCGTCATGTATTCTCCCCAGACGCAACCGGTATCTAAACCAATCACATCTGCTCGCGCCGTCTGTCCTTGCAGCGCCGCCCAGTGACCAAACACCAAAGTGTTGGCCGTTTGCGGCCAAGCCTCGAACCATGGCGTGAGGCCTTGCTCGCACAGCGCCGCGGTTGGTTGTTCTTTGACGCTGAGATTAAGGCAGCCATCAGCGCTTAAAAAGCGCATGCGGGTAAACGCATTAATGAAAAAGCGAATGCGGGCCGCGCCAGTTAAAGTTTCAGACCAGCAGGCAGGTTCGTTACCGTACATTTCGCGCAACCAATCGGCTAACTCATCGCGCGCATAAGCGTTACGTAAGCTAGCGCTTACTTCATCGGCATAACCTTGCGCCTCGGCAATGTTCCAGTAGGGATAAATACCCGCGTGGCTCATCACTAGATCATCGCTCGTGCGCATTAACGGCACATTGATGAGGAATTCAAGCCATTGCTGCTTATCTGTTTTGGGCAAAGCTAGAATCGCATCGAGGCGGTCTTTCGGGTTGGCACGGCGCACGCCCAGCAGCACCGCCATTAAATTTAAATCATGATTGCCTAACACTGCTTTAAAAGCAGGGCCTAACGACCGGCACAGCTCCAGGCATTGCAGCGAGTCTGGGCCACGTGCCACCAAGTCGCCGACACACCAAAGCTCATCACGTGCGGCATCAAATTGCACGTGCTCAAGCAATTGTTCGAGTTGTTGAACGCAACCCTGTAAGTCGCCGACCAGATACCGAGCCATACGCAATTAATGCAGGATGTTGGGTACAGCGAGGCGAAATGACGGGATCTCGACAGTGAATTTCGTGCCGTTCACATCGACCATTCCGTAGTGACCTTCCATGCTGCCAATCGGCGTCGCCAGCACGGTACCACTGGTGTAACTATAGGATTCACCAGCTGCTATTTTCGGCTGCTCACCGACCACGCCGTCACCTGCGACGCGCGTTATTTTGTGATCGGCATCGGTGATTTTCCACGCGCGGTTCAGTAACTGAACTTCGGCAGCGCCATCGTTGTGAATAGTAATGGTATACGCGAATACATATTGACCATTGTCAGGCGCTGACTGAGCTGCCAAATAATGGGTTTTGACTTCAATTCGAATCGTACTCATACCGTTCCTTGCTGTTCATAGTACCAGTTAGCGAGACGACAATAGTCCGCAACTGTAAGGGTTTCAGGTCGTGCGCCTGGGTCGATACCTAAAGCTTCAAGCTGCTCGCTACTGATGATTTCTTTTAAGTTATTGCGAATAGTCTTGCGCCGCTGATTAAAAGCCACTAAACAGAGCTTCTGTAAGGTTTTACGACAGTGTACTGGATGTGGTGGTTGCTGGTACGGCGTTAACCTTACCACCGCAGACTCTACCTTCGGTGGTGGAGTAAACGCGCCCGGTGGTACATGCAATACCGGTTCCACGGCACAGGCTTGTTGCACTGATACGGTTAAGCGACCATAGGTTTTAGTGCTTGGCTCAGCGGCAAGCCGATCGACCACTTCTTTTTGCAACATAAAGTGCATATCGCCAATCACATCTAAATGTTCGAGCAAGTGGAAAATAATGGGCGTCGAGATGTTGTAGGGAAGGTTGCCAAACACCCGCAAACGCTTGCCTTCAGGCGCAAACTGACGAAAATCAGTTTTTAACGCATCACCACGATAAACTGTCAGTTTTTGCTGTAAAAACGGATGCTGTTCGAGGCGTTCGGCAAGGTCGCGGTCGAGCTCAACCACGGTAAGATGGCTCACCCGCTCACAGACGGGCTCAGTGAGGGCGGCAAGACCTGGACCGATTTCGACCAAAGCTTCACCTTCTTGTGGGTTGATAGCGTCCACAATGCTCTCTATCACGAAGCTGTCGTGTAGGAAGTTCTGACCAAAACGCTTACGCGCGCGATGGCCAAGATGGGTTTTACTCATGCGTTTTGGTTACCATAGTTAAAGCGGTTTGCAGCGCATAACTGGCGCTGCCGCTGTCAATCTTTCCAGTTCCTGCGCGATCAAGGGCAGTGCCGTGATCGACCGAAGTCCGAATAAAAGGCAAGCCCAAGGTGATATTCACCGCTTGCCCGAAACCACGATATTTTAGCACGGGCAGGCCTTGATCGTGATACATCGCGAGCACTGCATCGGCGTGCTCTAAATAATGGGGTTGGAACAAAGTGTCGGCTGGCCATGGACCGCTAACGTCCATTCCTTCGGCCTGTAACTCGTCAATCGCAGGAATGATGTGGTCTATTTCTTCGCGACCCAAGTGACCATTTTCACCCGCATGTGGGTTTAATCCGCAGATTAAAATCCGTGGCGCGACAATACCAAACTTGTGGGCTAAATCGTCAGCCAATATGTAACTGACACTTTTGACCAGTGCTTTGGTAATTGCCCTAGGCACAGCAAGTAAGGGTAAGTGGGTGGTCACTAACGCCACTCTAAGGCCTTCGGTAGCAAGCATCATGACGACTTGCTTGGTATGGCTTAATTCGGCAAAAAACTCAGTATGACCACTGAATGGAATGCCGGCGTCGTTGATTACACCTTTGTGTACCGGCCCAGTCATGACTGCGTCGAACTCACCGTTGAGACAACCATTGCCAGCATGGCGCAGCAAGTCGAGTACATAGGGGCTATTTGCTGCGTTCAGTTGTCCTGTCACACAGGGCTCGGCTAACGCATGTTCAGCCAGCACTAGGGTGCCGGCGGGCCATTGTTGGGACGCACGCGTGGCATCGTAAGCTTGTATTGAAACAGCAAGACCGAGCTGTTGAGCTCGGTCTTGAATGAGTTGTCGATTGCCCAACACCACCAGTTCACATGGCCATTCTTGTTGCGCTAACAGCACCGCAAGATCGGGGCCAATGCCAGCCGGCTCGCCTGAACTATAGGCGATGCGGGGTAGACTCATTTCACAACCTGTTCAATGTAGGCTTGATCGCGGATCTCTTGTTGCCAGTTTTCCAATTCTTCTTGGTACTTCCGGCGATAGAGCAATTGGTAAGCACGATTTTGCTTGCTACGCTCGGTCGCATCTTGAATGCGGCGATCGGTTACTTCGGCAATGTGCCAACCAAATTGTGATTTAAATGGCTCGCTAATCGCACCTACTTCGCCATTATCAAGTACCCGTTTAAATGCTGGGTCGTAAATGTCTGTTTCTGACCAGCCTAAATCACCGCCTTGGCTTGCTGAGCCTGGGTCATCAGAGAATTCCCGAGCCATGTCTTCGAAACTCGCTTCGCCGTTGATAATCTGTTCACGGATTTCTGCCAGCTGCTCTTTAGCGCGGTTATCTGACAAGATGACCGAGGTGCGTAACAAAATGTGGCGCGCTTTCACTTCTTCAACTTCGACGGTTTCCAGGCCACGGGTATCAGCAATTTTCAAAATGTGGAAACCGACGCCACTTTTAATCGGGCCGATCAGGTCGCCTTTGCGTTTATCGCGCACTGCTTCGGCAAACAAAGTAGGCATGGCATTCACGCTCATCCAGCCGAGGTCACCCCCTTCGAGGGCTCGTGAACCTGACGAGGCAGAAATTGCCATCTCGACGAAGTCAGCACCACCATTGAGGCGCTCGATAAGTTTTTCGGCGCGCTCGCGCGCATCTTGTACTTCATCGCCGCTACTACCGTCGCGAATACCCACCAAAATATGGCTCAAACGATATTCAACCTCGGCATCACTCATCTGGTCGAGCATTTCTGACAGATTACTAATTTCTTGCGGTGAAATATAAACCCGGTCGCGAACCGCAGCGCGTTGGATTTCCCCAACCGTCATCTCGCGTCGAATCGACTCGCGGTAATTTTGCCAAGTGAGTCCTGAGCGGGTGATTTCCTCACGTAACGCGTCAACGTTAATGCCTGCATCTTGTGCAATACCGACGAGGGTTTGCTCTAACTGTGCATCGGTGACTTCAACACCCGCGCGGCGCGCTACTTGTAACTGCAATTCTTGCAACACTAAGCGGTCTATCGCTTGCACGCGCAATACATCATCGGCGGGCAAATTGATGTCTTGCTGCTGGGCGTTAACTTTGATTTGTTGCACCATAGCATCGACTTCACTTTGTAAAATAACCCCGTCGTTGACGACCACCGCGACACGATCGAGAACATCATTACCCTGAGCGGCGACGGTTACGCTGGCAAATGCTAGCCAAGCGATGCTCACTAACTTCAACATCTGTTTCATGAAAACTACCTAGTTGCTTAAATAGAACGGGTGACGATAACCAAACAAACTTTGTTCGATCAGTTCGAACAAGTTGCCGTTATCAGAGCCCAGTCCTTTAATGATAAATTGTACGCTTACCCCATTGTCGAATTCTGGCTGTCCGAGCATGGGGTCAAATGCTTGGAACTCTAGATTACGGTTAATGCGACGATACGCACTGACCCGAATTGCCCAGCAACAATCGCTGTACTGTAACGCAAGAAGCGCGTCGTTGGTACGCTTCTGTTGTAAATCGTAATACCAGTTACTGGCAACCTGCCATTGCTGATTCACTTCATAGACCGCTTGCATGCCTAATTGTTCGATATCGTCATCAAGAATATTTGTCACTTGGCGATGGCTGAATTGAATCAGGTTGCGTTCATCGATGCGGTATTCCACCGCTGTTTGACTTTTACGCGTCTTGTTTTGCTCCATATCGTATTGCAATGCAGCATTCACAAACCAATTTTCATCGAAGCGAAAACGCCCTTCGAACGCCAAGTCAGAACGATCATCGGAGACTTGCGCTGAATCATCGAACAAACTCACACGACTGTCATCGAAGTAGTAAATCTGGCCCGCACTAAAGCGCAATAATTCGCGGGCACTGGCGTTGTAGATGCTGGTCGACGCACCTATGGTGACTTGGTTGGCATCGGCAATCCGGTCAAGGCCAGAGAACCGGCGTGCGCGGAATAAGCCTTGATAGTCATCTTGCATCAAGGTGGAATCGTAAATACCGATGTCGGATTGGTTGCGATAAGGTACGTAAAGGTACTGGATTTGTGGTTGTAGAACTTGGCGATAATCGCTGTTTTGCCAAGCAAAGTCGCGTTCTAAGTTGAGTCGTGCGCGGGTACGAAACTGCGGCAAGCCGCGACTTGGGTTATCCGCTAACTCACTGAGCGGTGATGATTGATCGTAATAGGTGTAGCTGTAACTTAGTTCAGTCAGCCAGTCGTAAGCAGGCTCTTCGATTTGCACCGTCATTTTGGGTTCTACGTAAAAACGTGTCGCATAATCATCGCTGATATCTTGATTACGAAAATGGGTGAGTTCAGAAGCAAGCGCGAAGTCCACCTCATGCATGGTTTGCCATTGTGCATAGCTGGTGATTTGCGGCACCGTACGATAGGGCGAGCGAAAGTCACCTAACAATTCGAAGTCTTCGGCACGCAACATCACTTGCCAATCATCAGTCAGGTAGTCGATGCGAGCATGGCGATACAGCTGTGCATCAGCACGACCGGCAAAATCACTGCCGAAGTCGTTCAGGTAATCGTCATCGCTAATATCGAGAATGTTGACGTAGGAACGCCACTGTTGACTCCAGTTTTGTCGATGTTCCAGGCGCCATAAGAAACGTGAGTCATCGGTTTCCCAACTATCATCGTTATCAAGGTAGGCAATATTTGCTTGGCCAAAACCGCCTTCGCTTAAGACGCGGTATTCACCCTTCAATTGCAGGCCTCGCTCAGCCATGTAGCGCGGCGTGATGGTGGCGTCTTGGTTCGGCGCAATATTGATATAATAAGGTAGTTCGACTTCGAACCCGTTTTTCGAAGAAGACCGCACCGTAGGGAATAAAAAGCCAGTTTTCCGCTCATCGGTGATGGGGAAGTTAATGTAAGGCACATACAAAACCGGTACCCCAAATAACTCAAACTTGGCATGCCAAGCTTCGCCCCAAGCCTCATTTTCGCTAATACTGATCTCGCTGGCACTCAATTGCCATGCTGGATCTTCGGTCGGACAAGTGGTGAAGGTGGACCCTGCTAGCAACACTTGCTGCTCAGAGATTGACAGGATATCGGCACGGCCATGGGCCCCGCTATCAATCAGTTGATAGGAGGCGCCGGCAAGGTAGGCACGATTTTCGGCTGAGTTGAGCCGAAAGTTTTCGCTTTTAACCTGCACATAACCATCAGTGAATTGGGTTGCTCCACTGGCATTGATATTACCGCTGGCTTGGTTGACAGTTGCCTGGGCGGTCATCAAGAATTGTTCATTGAATTGGACTTGCACATCGCCAAGAAATGACGCTATTGAAGTTTCTGAGTCAATATCGGCTTGATCAGCACGCACACCAATAGCGCCGGCAGGTAAATTACCGATTGGTTTCAGATCTTGTACTTGAAATAAAGGCGCGCGCACAGGACACTGCGCTAAGTATTGGGCATTTTCAGTCGTTTGTGCCGAGGTCGATGGGCTTGCTAGATAAAATAGGGCGATGCCCCAGCAAACGCCTCGCGTCAAATGCTGCATGTGGGTGTTGACTCAACTTTGTCCTTATTCGTATGGCAGGTATGATAAAGCAAATTTACGTTGCCTGCCATTTGTGAGCGAGGAATAAGCGTGGAAAATAAACGAGAACTGCAATTACAAGCTTGGTGCGAGTCCGTCACGGGGCAAACGCAGCAGGATTTGCAGCCAGTTTTTGGTGATGCTCGGCCGTGGCGTTACTACCGAGTGCACGACGGTTTACGCAGTCTTATTGCGATTGACACCATGAATGATGCGACAACGATTGCCGACTACCTGGCGGTTGCTGATGCTTACGCAGAGCAAGGTATTCCTGTACCTGAACTGGTGGCGGTGAATCAAACTCGCGGATTTTTATTGATTTCAGATTTAGGCTCAAGCTTGTTTTTGAGTCAACTTAGTGAAGCAAACCTTACCGACTGGTATCCGCGCGTATTTCCAGACCTTGCCAAGTTAATGCAAGTGGATGCCACCGAGCAGGGGCGTTTGCCACGCTTCGACGGCGATGCGCTGCGTGCCGAATTGGCGCTAATGCATGATTGGTTGTTGGAAGCGCATCTTGGTGTTCAGCTGAGCACAACAGAAATCAAGGTCTGGCAAAAATTTTGCCAGACCTTAGTCGAAAATGCCGAAGCTCAGCCGCAAGTAGGCTTGCATCGCAAATTTCATGCGCGCAATATTCTGGTGCAAGGCGCCAATGAATTTGCCTATACCGGCTTTCATCATGCCGCAGTCGGCCCCATTACTTATGATGTAGTGAGTTTATTGCGCGATTGCTATGTGCGCTGGCCGCAAACCCAAGTCGATCAACTCGCGCGCGATTGTTTTGCATTTTTACGTGAACAACGTAGCGATTTGCAGGTCGAAGCCGACACCTGGCGACGCTGGTTCGATTTAATGGGATTACAGCGGCATAGCTACGTCAGTGGCCTATTCGCGCGGCGTTGTGAGCGTGATGGCAATCCTGGATATTTGCAAGATATTCCGCGAAATTTAGGCTATCTCCACGATATTGCTGCGATCTACTCGGAGTTCGACGATTTTAGAAGCCTGTTGGTTGAACGTATTCAGCCGGCGTTAGCTGCGCAAAAAATGAAATAAAGGAGCCCTCATGATTTGGGGAAAAGTGCTTGGTGGCTTTTTTGGTTACCTGTTGTTGCGTCTACCCGGCGTGTTTCTTGGGGTGCTAATTGGACATTGGTTTGACAAAGCGTTAGCGCAATCCATGCAAAGTGGTGGTGTGCTAAATCAGCAACTATTCACCGATACATTATTTGCGGTGCTGGGTCACTTGGCGAAATCCAAAGGGCGTGTCACCGAGCAAGACATCAACTATGTCAGTGCGTTGATGCAGCATTTGCGCCTCGATGAAAGTGCCAGAGAGCGCGCGCAAGTGGCTTTTCGTGAGGGGAAAGAAGCCGATTATCCATTAGTTGCGAAGGTTTCAGCGTTTCGGCGTCAGGTTGCTTGGCGCCGAGATATTCTGCAGTTTTTTGTCGAACAGGTGCTAGTGCTGGCGTTGCACGACGGTAAGCTTGAGCAGGCCGAATATGACGTGCTGCTGCGTATCACTCAGGCGCTCGGTTTTCGTCGGGAGCAGCTCGATATTTGGCTGCAAATGGCACAGGCCGGTCAACGTTTTCGCGGCGGTGGCAGTCGTGCAGGGCAACAAGCCAATACTGCTAACCAACTGGACGACGCTTATGCGGTCTTGGGTGTGAGTCGCCAGGCGAGCGCCGCAGAAGTCAAAAAAGCGTATCGCAAATTGATGGCAAAACATCACCCAGACAAACTTGCTGCGCAAGGTTTGCCACCCGAAATGCGTGAATCAGCGCAACAGAAAGCGCAGGAAATTCAAGCAGCTTATGAGTTGATCAAAAGTCAGCAGGGCAATGGAAGTTAATCGGCTGTTGGGTCAGCGGATGTAAAAAGCCAATTTCTTCAGCATGCAGTAACAATCGCGGTGCCGCTGCATATGCGGCGGCATCGGCATAAAATTTATCGCCTAAAATGGGCGTGCCGAGCATTTGCATGTGCACCCGTAGCTGATGCGAACGTCCCGTCACCGGATACAGTAGTACCTCGCTGTTAGCCGCTGTTGTGTTCACCACTTCATAGCGCGTTTGCGCGGCGCGCCCAGCAATTAAATCTACCATTTGGCGTGGTCGGTTCGGCCAGTCGCAGCGCATCGCTAGTTCAATGCTGCCGCGCTGTGCTGGCAATTGTCCAGCAACTCGTGCGCGATAGTATTTGCGCACAATACGGTGTTCAAATTGGCGCTGTAAATGTGCTTGTGCAGTTTTACTGAGTGCCAACACAATCAGCCCCGAGGTAGCCATATCCAAACGATGCACAATCCGCGCTGTGGGTAGTACTCGGGTCACCCGCGCCCATACCGAATCGCGATGGGCGGGGTCTTTACCTGGCACACTCAACAACCCCGAAGGCTTATCTACCACTACTAAAGCCTCGTCGCGATAGACGATGCGCAAGTAGGGCTCGGTGGGCGGGCGGTAGTCGCGTAAGGTCATTGCGGCATATTCACAATGATACGCGCACTATCAAGCTGCAGCTGCGGCTGTTCTAGTGCGCTTAGCAAGCGTTGCTGGCGCTCTTGCAAAGCCTCAACTTCACTTTCGCGGACGGCAGGATTGCGCTGCTTTAGCTCATGTAAGCGTTGCAACTGCTGACCCAATTCAGCACTGATCTTTGCTTGTGCTTGCGCCAGCAACTGCTGTTGTTGCTGTTGCGCTGGTTGCCACGCCTGCGTAATCAGTTGTTGAATTTGCGGTCGCAACTGCTGCAAAAGTGCTCGCGCTTGTTTTTTATCAATAAACTGTAACTGCTTGTCAAAGGCGCCGGCATTCACGCGTGCGGTGAGCTCACGTCCTTGGCTATCAAGCAGTACGCGCATGGCGTGGTGTGGATAGAACTCATGGGCAACCAAGTCACTGCTGGTCACGAGTTGACTACTAAAGGTCAACTCGACAAACCAGGTGCCAGCGGCGAGAGCTTTATTTTTCATCAATGCCACGCTGGTGCTACCAAAACTATCTTGACTCAATACTTCTAGCGCATGTTGCACTTGTGGGTGGTCCCACGATAAGAACTCGACCTGCTCGTGATCCAGCGCGTAGTCGCGCGAGAAGGTAACGGTAATGCCATCCTCAGCTAAGCCGGGCAATTGAATACGCATTTGCTCGGTCGGGCGCAACCAACCGCTATGTGCGTTTAATTCGTCGTAGTCGACGCCAAAGCGTGCCCAAAACTCGAGCATGAAGTCTTGCAGTTCGTCTGCTTGCTCAGCGCTATGAATCGCAGCAATGACTGCTTGTGCCGCTTGCGGACGAAAGGCGTTGAGCTCCTGCAAACGGTCGCGGCCTTGTTCGATTTGTGCACGGAGTTGCTGGGCCCGTTCTTCGGTTGCCGCCACCAGCTCAGCAAAGCCGAGCTCATCGTGATAATCACCGGTTAAAAAGGGCTGCAGCTGCTGATGAAATTCATCATACAGCATGGCGCCGACCGGATTCGGTGCGGAAAACGCTTGCATCGCGCTATACCACTCAAATAGGTAGGCATCACGGCTATCGATCGTGTAAGGCACATGGATTTGTACTGCTTGACGCTGGCCAAGGCGATCTAAGCGGCCAATCCGTTGCTCGAGGAGATCTGGGTGATCAGGCAAATCAAACAACACTAACTGATGGGTGAACTGAAAATTACGCCCCTCGCTACCAATTTCAGAGCACAGCAAGATCGGACAGCCATCTTCGGGACTGGCAAAGTACTCTGCAGCACGATCGCGCTCGAGCAAGGTCATGCCCTCGTGGAATACTGCTGCATGAACACCATGTTGCACGCGCAAATAATCGTAGAGTTCTTGCACCGTCAGCGACGAGCGACAAATGAGCACGAATTTATCTTGTTTGTGCTCACGCAGTAATTGCTGGAGCCATTGCGCTTTCTCGGCAAAATCATCGCTGCCTTCGAGTTCAACCGGCAAGCAGATACGCTCTGGGAAGCCGCCAATGTGGCTACGACTATTGCGAAACATCAAACGGCCAGTGCCGTAGTGATCGAGCAAGCGGTCAAGTAATTTATGCGCACCTTCGCGGGCCAGCACTGTGGCAAGCTTGGTGAGCTGCTGGTAGTCCTGTTGCTCTTGCTGAAACTCAGCAAAGGAATGAAAGCGGTCAGGATCGAGTAATTGTAGCCGAGCGAAATGACCATCGAGGCCAGCTTGTTCTGGCGTGGCTGTCAGCAGCAATACGCTAGCAATGGCTTCACATAATTGTTGGAGTTGCGAAAATCGTTGCGTTGCCGGCGCAATGCGATGCGCCTCATCAACGATCAGCGTATCGAATTCAGCTGCCAATAGTTGCTCAAACCAATTCGCCTCGTCCAACAAGCTTTGCGGGATCACCACCAGTTGCTCGGTTTCAAACACATTGGCGCTATCGATTTGTGCCTCGGCGCAGCGTTCGCTGTCAAACAGACTAAAGGCTAGGGCAAAGCGGCGTCTAAGCTCGACCAACCATTGGTGGCATAGCGCATCTGGCACGGCAATTAATACGCGTTGGGCGCGACCGGTTAACAGTCGGCGTTGTAAAATAAGTCCAGCTTCAATGGTTTTGCCCAAGCCGACTTCATCAGCCAGTAACACCCGCGGCTGAAACCGGTCAGCGACACTATGGGCGATATAGAGCTGATGCGGTAACAATTGTGCGCGCGCTCCGAGTAAACCTGCCACCGGCGACTGCTGCCAGCGTTTCAGGTGCACTTGCGCCCGTTGCCGCAAGCGATACATGTCGAGACGGTCTGCTTTGCCGGCCATCAGGCGAGTTAAAGGGTGATGAGTGGCAACCTGTGCTGCCAGTTGCGCTTCTGGCACCACCACTGCACTGCCATCGTCTTCGCGTTCACCGTGGTACACGTAGACGCCGCCGGCGCGAACTTCTACCTGTTGCACGGTAAATGCCCAGCCGTCAGCGTGCTGCCCTTGGTCATCGGGAAGCAGGCGATAACGTGCCAGAGGTGCTTGCGCAAGGGCATATTGGCGCAATTCATCGGTCGCCGGAAAAAATACACTCAGCAGTCGACCTTCGACTTGGGTGATTAAGCCTAGACCTTGCTCTAACTCGGTTTCACTAAGCCAACGTTGACCTACTGCAGGAATCTCGGTGGATTCAATTGTCATGCCATCATCCTCTACGACTGCGGACGTTTGATGCGTCTTCAAAAAAGGTCGCACATGGTAGCGAAATTTTTTTCAATGTTCACACCATTTTCATGAAAACTGCGCTAGTCTTAAAACTGTAGACCAAGCCAGAATTATTAAAATAAATTTTCACTACAGCTTGAGGTTACGCATGCCCGAAACTACGCCTAAATATTACCTGCTCGACACCAACATTCTGCTTCACGAACCCCTTGCCTTTTTAAATTTTGAAGAACACAACGTTATCATCCCAATGGTCGTGCTCGAAGAGCTCGATAACATCAAAGATCGCCACAAAGATGTCAGTCGTGAAGCGCGCGTTGCGATTCGTTCACTTGAAGATGCGCTAAAAGATGCAAGCCCAGAAGAAATCATCGCTGGTGTGCCGCTGAGTCGCATGCAGGGAGCGCATCACGCTGAGGGCACCTTGGCTATTTTTCCAGATTATCAGCTCAAACAAACAGATTCGGCGCTGAACCTATCAGAGAACGATCACCGCATTATTCAAGCTGCGATCGAACTGCAGAAAAAGCATGCGCCAGCAAAAGTGGTGTTGGTCACCAAAGACATCAACATGCGCCTCAAGGCCAAAGGTGCTGGGGTGAAGTTCGTTGAAGACTATCGTACCGACCAATTGATTGATGATATTCGTTTTCTATCCAAAGGTTTTGTCGAGCTAGAAGGCGATTTTTGGCAAACCGTAGGCGAAGTGACCAGCATGCAGGAGGGCCGAGAGACCTTCCATGAAGTGGAGCGTAGTGTGTTGCCATCGGTGTTTCGTAATCAATATTTGATCGATGACACCGAGCATTTTGCTGCCAAAGTCGTCGGCTATGATGACGCGCATGTGCGCCTCCATGACCTCGGATTTGAGCGTATGATGAGTTATCACGCGTGGGGCATTCATCCGAAAAATATTTATCAAGCGATGGCGATGAATGCCTTGCTTGATCCGTCGATTGACTTGGTGATTCTGACCGGCCCAGCGGGCAGTGGTAAAACCTTGTTGGCACTGGCAAGTGCGTTAGAACTGGTCATCGAGCAGGGCATTTACGAAAAGATTATCGTGACCCGCAACACGCCAGAAATCGCGGAGTCCATCGGTTATTTACCCGGCACTGAAGAAGAGAAAATGGCACCTTGGTTGGCGGCAATTACCGACTCGCTTGAAGTGTTGCACAAACATGATGAGAGCATGGATTCGAGCCTCAATTACATAATGAACAAGGCCAATATTCAGTTTAAATCGCTGAACTTTATGCGTGGCCGCTCGATTCAAAATGCCATTGTCTTGCTTGATGAATCACAAAACCTGACCGCGTCACAGTTAAAGACCATCATTACCCGTTGTGGTACGGGTACTAAAATTATCTGTTCGGGCAACTTGGCGCAAATCGACAGTTATTATCTAACTGCGGTGACCTCGGGACTCACTTATATCGTTGAACGATTTAAGGATTATCCCGGCAGTGCCACGGTGAACTTAAATGGCGTCGTGCGTAGTTCGTTAGCGCAATATGCTGAGGAGAACCTATAGCGAATGGTGGGCGAGGTAGTCTTCAAGAATAAGCTGGGCTGCCGCGCTATCAATCTTGTCTTTGCTGAGCTCGCGGAAGCCACCGCGAGCGAACAATTCTTCTTTTGCCGCCACCGTGGTGAGGCGTTCATCTTGCAACTCGACAGGTAAGCCAAACCGCCCATGCAAGCGGTTGGCAAATTTACGCGCTAAATCGGTCAGTACTTGTTCCGAACCATCCATATTTAACGGCAAACCCACCACTAGCAGCTTAGGCTGCCATTCCTTGATGAGTTTTTCGACCACCAGCCAATCCGGTTGGCCGTCTTTTGCCTTTAACGCGGCAAGTGGAGAGGCCGTGCCAGTAATCGACTGGCCGACGGCGACGCCGATATTGTGCGTGCCAAAATCAAAACCTAAGAGTTGGCTCATGCGTGACCGGCCTCAGGACCCAGCTGCCACGAATGAAAACCAAGTTTTTCAGTGGCTTTTTGCCAGCGCTCGTTCACGGGAGTATTAAATAAAATATCAGGATCAGCCGGAATGGTCAGCCAGCTATTCTCTGCCAGCTCCTGTTCTAGCTGACCGGCTTCCCAGCCAGCGTAGCCAAGGGTGAGCAAAAATTTCTCAGGCGCATCGCCGCGGCCCATCGCCTCTAAAATATCTTTCGAGGTGGTGATCATCAGCTCCTCACTTAATTTCGCAGAGCTGCGCCAGTCGCCCGCGGGTGCATGCAGAACGAAACCGCGGTCGCGCGCCAAAGGACCCCCAGCAAATACTTGCTGATCAAACATAGACGAATGTTCAGGCACCACAATTTCTAACTGCTGCAACAGATTGGCAACGTTCATTTCAACCGGCTGATTGATGACTAAGCCCATGGCACCGTCTTGGTTGTGCTCACAGATAAAAGTAACCGAACGTTGAAAGAACGGATCGTCTATGCTCGGCATGGCGATTAAGAAGTGGTTCTGTAAATTCGTTAATGCTTCCATAAACCTCTAAGCCTTAAGTCGCGCCGCGATCGCTTCGAACAATTTGGCGGCAATATTAATATCATATGCGGCCTCGATCTCGCGCATACAAGTGGGGCTCGTTACATTAATTTCAGTGATACGATCGCCAATGACATCGAGTCCCACCAACAACAAGCCACGCTTTTTCAATTCAGGACCGACCCGGCGGGCGAGCTCCCAGTCACTATCAGACAGTGGTTGTGGACGCCCGCTACCACCTGCTGCGAGGTTACCTCGAGTTTCACCTGCTGAAGGTACGCGTGCGAGTGAATAGGGCATGGGCTCGCCATCGATAATCAGAATCCGTTTGTCTCCGTCTTTGATTTCCGGCAAATAGCGCTGAATCATCGCGTAACGGGTGCCGTGCGCGGTAAGGGTTTCGATGATGACACCAAGGTTATTGCCATCTTCACGAACGCGGAAAATCGACGCGCCTCCCATACCATCGAGTGGCTTTAAGATGATATCTTGGTGCTGTTGGTGAAAGGCACGGATTTGCTCGGCGCGGCGGGTGACAATAGTTGGTGGCGTTAAATCAGCAAACCAAGCAGTGAACAGTTTCTCGTTGCAATCGCGCAAGCTTTGGGGCTTGTTGACCACTAATGCACCGGCTTGTTCGGCTAACTCAAGCATGTAAGTGGCATACACGTACTCGGTATCGAATGGCGGATCTTTGCGCATCATAATGACGTCAAACTCAGCTAGGGATTGTTCAGCCACTTCGCCAAAGGTGTAAAAATCTTCTGCTTGGTCACGCACAGTAACAGGTCGTGCGCGCGCCATGGGTTTACCTTGTTGCAATGATAAGTCCTGCATCTCAAGATAAAAGCATTCATACCCCTGAGCTTGGGCTTCGAGCAACAGGCGGAAACTGGTGTCCTTATAGGTCTTAACCGTTGCCATCGGGTCCATAATCATTGCTAGTTTCATGTACTTACTCCTTGCCAGTTGCAGTGGCTAAATCGCCGAATTGATATTGTACCGCAGTCAATGCGCTAAGGGCTGCCGTTTCTGTGCGTAAAACGCGAGGGCCAAGTCGCACGGGCTGAAAGTCAGCTGTCGCTGCGGCTGTAATCTCGGCCTCGGTGAGTCCTCCCTCAGGACCTATGAGCAGTTGAATGTGCTCACCAGTGAGCTGTTGCTCGCGCAGCGGCACTTGCGCTTCGGGGTCTAGCGTCAAGCGCAGTGCAGCAGGCAGCTCGCACAGCCACTGTTGCAGCGGCACTGGGGTGTGCACTACTGGCACATAACTGCGGCCACTCTGTTCGCAAGCCCCAATGACAATTTTTTGCCATTGCTGTTGTTTTTTCAGTAACCGGTCACCGCTGAGTTTGACCCCACAGCGTTCGGTAAATAATGGCGTTATCTCGTGCACTCCGAGCTCGACCGACTTTTGCAACACGAAATCCATGCGATCGCCACGTGAAACGCCCTGACCTAGATGAATTTTGATCGGCGCCTCGCTGCTGTTCAACGCTTGCGCAGTGATTTCCACCAGCACATTCTTTTTGCTGACCGCCACAATATTCGCGGCATAATCATGGCCGTCACCGTTAAACAGTGTGAGCGCTTGTCCAACATTCATACGCAACACGCGACCAACATGATTTGCAGCGTCGTCGCCTAGTTCTAGTTGATGGCCGATGGACCAGCCAGCGGACGCAGTTTTTTCGTCGAAAGGATGATAAATTCGCGGTACTCGCATAACATGTTCCGATTACAATTGATGTCAACATCTTATCAGAAGGAAAGCCGACATGGCGATAAAGCAACAGTTCTTACAGTGGGCTACCGCCGCCACTTTAGTTGCCAGTACTGCAACCCAGGGTGCTTGGGCGGAAGATGCACACAGCTATGCCAAATTAGATGAGGTATCAACGCCGCATTTAGAGCTCGATCTAACCATCGACTTCGACAATAAACAATTGGTTGGTACCGCCACCTATGATCTCGTGCGTCATGGCGATGCGGACACGTTACATTTAGACACCCGCGATCTGACCATTGAAAAAACCGAGCTATGGGTTGATAACGCTTGGCAAGAAACGGCCTATCAGCTGGGTGATACGCATGAAACCCTTGGTCAGGAATTGACCATCAGTATTGGCGATAGCGCCGAAAAAGTGCGTATTCATTATGCCACCGCGCCGACTGCAAGTGGTTTACAGTGGCTGACTCCAGAGCAAACTGCGGGTAAAGAACACCCTTTTATGTTCAGTCAGTCGCAACCGATTCACTCGCGCAGTTGGATTCCAATTCAAGACACACCGGCTTTGCGTTTAACTTACAACGCAACCCTCCATACTGAGCCTGGCTTATTGGCGGTGATGAGCGCCAACAACAGCTTGAGCGATGAGCGCAGCGGTGAGTATCAATTATCGATGCCACAGCCAATTTCGCCTTATTTGATTGCGATTGCTGCCGGTGATCTCGAAGTGAAATCGATTAGCGATAACGTTGCGGTATTTGCCGAGTCTTACATCATTGATGACGCGGTGTGGGAGTGGGCTGACACGCCAGCAATGATCACCGCGACCGAAGCAATGTATGGACCCTATCGCTGGGACCGCTACGACTTGTTGGTGTTGCCACCTAGTTTCCCCTACGGCGGAATGGAAAACCCGCGGCTGTCGTTTATCACACCAACCGTGGTCTCGGGTGATCGTACTTTGATCAACTTGATCGCTCATGAATTGGCGCATTCGTGGTCAGGTAATTTGGTGACCAACGCAAGCTGGCGCGATTTGTGGATCAATGAAGGCTTCACCAGCTATGTCGAGAACCGCATCATGGAGGCTTTATTCGGTGAGCGCCGGGCGCGAATGGAGCTGGCACTAGGCTATCAAGACTTGCTCGAAGACATGCAGCGACTCGCCCCACAAGACACGGTCTTGAATATCGAACTTGGCACACGTCACCCCGATGACGTGTTTTCGAATGTGCCTTATGTGAAAGGCCAACTATTCTTAGTCTACTTGGAAGAAAAGTTTGGTCGCGAAACCTTTGATGCGTTTTTGCGTCAGTATTTTGATGACTTTGCCTTCCAAAGTATCTCAACCAAGCAATTTAAAGAGTATTTGGCGCGGAACTTGCTCGCCAAGCATGCGAACGTGGTAAGCATGGATAAAATCAATGAATGGATTCACCAGCCAGGCCTTCCTGCCGATGCACCCAAACCCGAATCGGATGCTTTTGCGCAAGTCGAAAAACAAATGCAGCGCTGGCTTAAAGGTGGACAATTGCAGACGGCTGACTGGACCACCCATGAGTGGCTGCACTTTATCAACAGTTTGCCGCTCGATATATCGAGTGTGAATATGGAACGATTAGACAAGGAATATGGTCTTACAGCCAGTCAAAATGCTGAGATAGCACATGCTTGGCTGCGTTTGTCGATTGTGAAAAATTATGAACCAGCGCGGGATCGTCTGCGTAACTACTTGCTGACGATTGGCCGCAACAAGCTCGTGAGTCCGCTGTATCGCGAATTAGCGCGGACATCGGACAATTTAAAATGGGCGCGTGAAGTTTATCAACAAGCGAAGCCGGGTTATCACCCGTTAACGCAGACCGTGAACGAAGCGCTGTTGTACCCAGATAACGATTAACCCAAGGAGTAGGTTATGCCACAAGCGATCGGTTATGCAGCACAGGCTGCCGATAAAGAACTCGAATACTTTGAATTCGAACGTCGTGACCCGACTGCCGAAGACGTTGAAATAGAAATTGAGTACTGTGGCGTTTGCCATTCTGATTTACACCAAGCGCGCAACGAATGGGGCGGTACCGTATTTCCCTGCGTACCTGGCCACGAAATTGTGGGTAAAGTCACCCGCGTCGGCAGCAAAGTCAGCAAGTTTAAAGTTGGTGATACTGTGGGTGTCGGTTGTATGGTCGACTCCTGTGGTCATTGTCACAGCTGCGATGAAGGTCATGAGCAGTATTGTGAAAATGGCTTTGTTGGCACCTACAATGGCGAAGACAAGCACCTTGGCGGCGTCACCTTCGGTGGCTATTCAAATCGCATTACCGTGAAAGAAGGCTTCGTCTTAAAAGTTTCGGACAAACTCGAGCTGGCCGGTGTTGCACCGCTGTTGTGTGCGGGTATCACCACGTATTCACCGCTGCGCCACTGGGGCGTGACTAAAGGTCATAAAGTCGGTGTAGTTGGTCTCGGTGGTCTTGGCCACATGGCAGTGAAACTTGCCAGTGCGATGGGTGCTGAAGTGGTGTTGTTTACCACTTCGCCTGGCAAGGTAGACGATGGCAAACGTTTAGGTGCCGATCACGTCGTCATTTCTAAAGATGAAGACGCGATTAAAGAGTGGACCAATTCACTCGACTTTATTCTCAACACAGTCGCTGCACCACACGATTTAGATGCCTACCTGTCGTTATTGCGCCTTGATGGCACTATGTGTTTGGTTGGTGTACCTGCTGAGCATCACCCTTCACCAGCCGTATTTAACTTGATCGCCAAACGCCGTAGCTTGGCTGGATCATTGATTGGTGGCATCGCAGAAACCCAAGAGATGCTTGATTTCTGCGCCGAGCATGGCATCACTTCCGATATCGAGATGATCGCCATGGACGAGATCAACGTAGCTTACGAGCGCATGCTAAAGAGCGATGTGAAATATCGCTTTGTGATTGATATGGCAACGCTTAAACAGAAATAAAGACTTTTAGACGTCTAAATCTGGAAAAATGGGCGTGGTTTCGTTAAACTACGCCCAATTTTTTTGTAAGAACCCTATTTTGAGACGACAAACTATGGCGAAGCACCTTTTTACCTCGGAATCTGTTTCTGAGGGACATCCTGATAAAATTGCAGACCAAATTTCAGATGCAGTTCTTGATGCCATTCTGGCACAAGATCCACGCGCCCGAGTCGCTTGCGAAACCTATGTCAAAACCGGCATGGTGTTGGTGGGTGGCGAAGTGACCACTAGTGCTTGGGTTGATATTGAAGATCTTGCCCGCAATACCGTGCGTGACATCGGCTATACCCATTCAGATATGGGCTTCGACGGGGCCTCTTGTGCGGTTTTGAATGCTATCGGCAAGCAATCACCTGATATTAATCAAGGTGTGGATCGTGAAGCGCTGGAAGAGCAAGGTGCAGGCGACCAAGGCTTAATGTTTGGCTATGCGTCGAACGAAACCGATGTGCTGATGCCAGCGCCCATCACTTACGCTCACCGTTTGATGGAACGTCAAGCGCAAGTGCGTAAAGACGGCACCTTGCCGTGGTTGCGGCCAGATGCCAAAAGTCAGCTGACCTTTGTTTATGAAGACGGCAAGCCGGTAGCTATTGATACCGTGGTGTTATCAACTCAGCATGCAGAAGGCATCTCCCAGGCTGAATTGCGTGAAGCAGTGATTGAAACCATTATCAAGCCGGTGCTTCCTGCCGAGTGGTTCCCGACAAACCAAGAGCGCTTGTTTATTAATCCAACAGGTAAGTTTGTGATTGGTGGCCCTATGGGTGATTGCGGCTTAACCGGACGCAAGATCATCGTCGATACCTACGGTGGTATGGCGCGTCATGGTGGTGGCGCGTTCTCTGGTAAAGACCCGTCAAAAGTAGACCGCAGTGCTGCTTATGCCGCCCGCTATGTGGCGAAGAACTTGGTTGCTGCTGGTCTGGCTGAGCGTTGTGAAATTCAGGTTTCTTATGCAATTGGCGTGGCCGAACCGACCTCGATTAGCATCGAAACTTTCGGCACCAGCCCATATAGCGAAGAGCGATTGATTGCTTTGGTGCGTAAGCACTTTGACCTACGTCCGTACGGCTTGATTAAGATGCTTGACCTGGAACGGCCGATTTATCGTGCGACGGCGGCTTACGGCCACTTTGGTCGTGATGGCTTCCCGTGGGAGAAAACTGACAAAGCTGAAGCCTTACGTAGCGATATCTAATTTGCTTAGAAGCCCCGAATTGTGGACAATACGCGCTCAATCTGAACGTATTTCTAGCAGCAATTCGGGGTTTTTGACATGACAGCATCAGTTTCAGAACGTAAGCACCTAGCCAACGCCATTCGTGCGCTTAGCATGGATGCCGTGCAACAAGCTAACTCGGGTCATCCGGGGGCACCTATGGGCATGGCAGACATCGCCGAAGTACTTTGGCGCGACTACCTGAAACATAACCCTGAAAACCCAGCATGGGCTGACCGCGATCGCTTCGTTCTCTCGAATGGTCATGGGTCGATGCTTATCTACTCATTGCTGCACCTTTCGGGCTACGATTTACCGCTCGACGAACTCAAAAACTTCCGTCAATTGCACTCAAAAACCCCAGGCCATCCAGAATATGGTTACACACCAGGCGTTGAAACCACGACTGGCCCGCTTGGCCAAGGCGTCTCGAACGCAGTAGGTATGGCGTTAGCTGAGAAAATTCTCGCGGCGCAATTTAACCGTCCGCAACACGACATTATCGACCACTACACCTATACCTTCCTTGGCGACGGCTGCTTGATGGAAGGTATTTCGCATGAAGTCTGCTCACTGGCGGGCACACTCGGCCTGGGTAAATTGATTGCGTTCTACGATGACAACGGCATTTCGATTGATGGTGAAGTCGAAGGTTGGTTTACCGACGATACAGCGAAACGTTTTGAATCTTATGGTTGGCAGGTCATTGAAAAAGTCGACGGCCACGATGCAGCAGCTATCAAAGCCGCCATCGAAGCTGCGCGTGCCGAGACCAGCAAGCCAACTTTGATCATCTGTAAAACCATTATCGGTTTCGGGGCGCCGAACAAACAGGGTACCGAGAGCTGTCACGGTGCGCCTCTTGGTGCCGACGAAATTGCCGCTGCACGTGAACAGTTAGGCTGGAACTATGGCGCATTTGAAGTGCCAGATGACGTGTATGCCGCTTGGTCAGCGCGCGAACAAGGCGCAACAGCAGAAGCTGCTTGGAACGAGCGTTTCGCTGCTTATGCTGCTGCGCACCCAGAACTCGCAAGCGAATTGCAACGTCGTTTAGCTGGCGATCTACCGGCGGACTTTGCGGCTCACGCACAAGCCTATATTGAAAAGCTGCAAGCGGAGCCGGCTGATATTGCCAGCCGTAAAGCATCACAAAACGCGCTCAATGCCTATGGTCCTAAATTACCTGAACTGCTGGGTGGCTCAGCTGACCTTGCCGGTTCTAACTTAACCATTTGGCAGGGTAGTCAAGGTGTGACTGCAGATGATGCCAGCGGTAACTATGTTTATTACGGCGTGCGCGAATTCGGCATGTCAGCCATTATGAACGGTATCGCCTTGCATGGCGGTTTAGTGCCTTACGGTGCAACCTTCTTGATGTTCATGGAATACGCGCGCAATGCAGTCCGTATGGCGGCGTTGATGAAGCAGCGCAGTATTTTTGTTTACACACATGACTCCATTGGTTTAGGTGAAGATGGTCCAACCCATCAGCCGGTTGAGCAAATGGCGAGCTTGCGAACCACGCCTAATATGAGCACTTGGCGCCCATGTGACCAAGTGGAATCAGCGGTAGCTTGGAAAGCTGCCATCGAGCGCAAAGACGGCCCTACGGCATTAATCTTTAGCCGCCAAAATCTGGCGCAACAAAGCCGCGACAGCGAGCAATTAGCGAATATTGCGCGTGGTGGCTACGTGTTGCTCGACTGTGCCGAAACGCCTGAGTTAATTTTCATTGCTACCGGTTCCGAAGTTGCGCTTGCGGTTTCTGCAGCGAAGACCTTGCAGGCCAATGGTAAGCAGGTGCGCGTGGTGTCGATGCCAGCCACCGATGTATTCGATGTGCAAGATAAAGCCTACCGTGAACAAGTCCTGCCGAGCAGCGTCACCAAACGTATTGCGGTCGAAGCCGGCATCGCGGATTACTGGTACAAGTATGTGGGCCTCCAAGGTCGCATCATGGGTATGCACAGCTTTGGTGAATCAGCTCCAGCTGGCGACTTATTTAAACACTTCGGCTTCACCACCGAGAATGTCGTTGCAGTAGCAGAGGAGTTACTGGGCGAATGAGTCAAGCGCGCGCGCGGATTGCTTTAAACGGCTTTGGTCGTATTGGTCGCAGTGTGCTGCGCGCATTGTACGAGCGCGGCTATCGCGACCAAGTTGAAATCGTTGCAATCAACGAGCTCGCCCCAGTTGCGTCAATGGCGCACTTACTCAAGTACGATACCAGTCACGGGCGCTTTCAGCAGCCCGTGACCACTGCCGACGAGCATACCTTGCAAGTCGGTGATGATGTGATTCGCATCTCGGCACAGTCGCAAGTGACGGACTTGCCGTGGCAGGATTTACAGCTCGATATGGTGCTCGATTGCACCGGAGTGCACGGTACGCGAGAAGATGGCGAACACTATCAGGCGCTTGGCGTACCGGGCGTGTTGTTTTCGCACCCAGGCGCGCCAGATGTCGATTTCACTGCAATCTTTGGCGTCAATACCGAGCAACTGAACTCGCAGCATCGTATCGTTTCGAACGGTTCGTGCACGACCAACTGCAGTGTGCCCGTATTGCAGGTGCTGGACCAAGCATTTGGCATCAAAAGCGGTGCGATTACGACGATTCACGCGGCGATGCATGATCAGCAGGTGATCGATGCGTATCACAAAGATCCGCGTCTGGCGCGTGCCGCAGGCCGCTCAATTATTCCAGTCGACACCCGGCTGGCGCGTGGGATTGAACGCATCATGCCGCATTTCGCTGGTAAATTTGAAGCCATTCAGGTGCGCGTACCGACGACCAATGTCACCGCTATGGATATCAGTGTGACGGTCACTGCCGAAGTTTCGATTGCTCGCGTAAACGACGTTTTGGCACAAGCTGCGCGAGGTAAACTGGCACAGATATTGGGTTATACCGATGAGCCTTTGGTGTCGATCGATTTCAACCACGATCCGCGCTCAAGTATTGTTGATGGCACCCAAACGCGCGTTGCTGATAAGCATTTAATCAAAGTACTTTGTTGGTGTGATAACGAATGGGGCTTTGCCAACCGTATGCTTGATACGGCGCAAGTGATGATTCGTCACTACCAGAACAGTTAACCCGAAAATGAAGTGAGAGGAATAAGCATGGCTGACGTCATTACCATGGATGATCTTGATTTAAACGGTTTGCGTGTATTGATTCGTGAAGATCTCAACGTACCGATCAAAGACGGTAAAGTAAGCTCAGATGCGCGTCTAAAAGCCGCCATTCCGACCCTTAAACAAGCGCTTGATGCTGGCGCTAGAGTAATGGTGATGTCGCATCTTGGACGCCCAGAGGAAGGTGTTTACGCTGACGAATTCTCGCTACAACCGGTGGTCGACTACTTAAATGAAGCACTCGATGTGCCAGTTCGTTTGGCAAAAGACTACCTTGCTGGGGTCGAGGTTGCGGCCAATGAAGTGGTCGTGTTTGAGAACGTGCGCTTTAACCCAGGTGAAAAGAAAAATGATGATGCGCTGGCGCAACAACTTGCGGCATTGTGTGATGTTTTTGTGATGGACGCCTTTGGTACAGCCCATCGTGCCCAAGCTTCGACGCACGGTGTTGCCAAATATGCTGACGTCGCTTGCGCGGGTCCGCTACTCGCGGCTGAGCTTGACGCTTTAGGTAAAGCACTGGCTAATCCAGCACGTCCATTGGTCGCTATCGTCGGTGGTTCTAAAGTATCAACCAAACTCACAGTGCTAGAATCATTGTCTGCTGTGGTCGATCAACTCATCGTTGGCGGTGGTATCGCCAATACCTTTATCGCTGCTACTGGGCACGATGTTGGTAAGTCACTCTATGAAGCCGACTTGACCGCAGAAGCAAAACGCTTAGTGGCCGCAGCGCAAGCCAAAGGCGGCGATATTCCGTTGCCGACGGATGTGGTAACCGGCAAGGAATTTAGCGCCGAAGCGCAAGCTGAAACCAAGCAGGTGAGTGCGGTTGCCAGCGATGATATGATTTTTGACATTGGTCCAGACACTGCTGAAGCTTTTGCAAAAATTCTGCAAAGTGCAGGGACTATTGTATGGAATGGTCCGGTGGGCGTGTTTGAATTTGATCAGTTTGGCCACGGCACAGAAGTGTTAGCCAAAGCCATTGCCGCCAGCCCCGCATTCTCGATTGCCGGCGGTGGTGACACTTTAGCAGCGATTGACAAGTACGGCATTGCTGACCAAATCAGCTATATTTCTACCGGTGGCGGTGCCTTTTTAGAGTTTTTAGAGGGTAAGCAATTACCAGCTGTCGCGATTCTGGAAGAACGCGCAGAGAATGGCTAAGCGTAGCCAGACAAAATAAACATCAGGAGATCAACCATGGCTTTAATTTCATTGCGCCAACTACTCGACCATGCTGCTGAGCAAGGTTACGGTGTACCCGCTTTTAACGTGAACAACCTCGAGCAAATGCGCGCCATCATGGAAGCAGCGGATGCCTGCGACAGCCCCGTCATCGTGCAAGCTTCTGCAGGTGCACGCAGCTATGCTGGTGCACCGTTCTTGCGCCACCTCATTTTGGCTGCTATCGAAGAATGGCCGCATATTCCAGTGGTCATGCACCAAGACCACGGAACCTCTCCGGCGATTTGCCAACGTTCGATTCAACTAGGCTTCAGCTCGGTGATGATGGATGGGTCGCTACAAGAAGACGGCAAGACGCCAGCTGACTATGATTACAACGTGAAGGTAACGCAGACGGCTGTGGCGATGGCACACGCTTGTGGTGTATCTGTAGAGGGCGAGTTAGGTGTGTTAGGTTCGCTTGAAACTGGCGAAGCCGGTGAAGAAGACGGTGTTGGCGCTGCAGGTAAACTGAGCCATGACCAGTTACTGACCGACCCAGAAGAAGCTGCACAGTTTGTCAAAGCAACCAACGTTGATGCATTAGCGATTGCGTGTGGTACCTCGCACGGCGCGTACAAGTTCAGCCGCCCGCCAACCGGCGATATTTTGGCGATTGACCGCATTAAAGAGATCCACAAACGGATTCCAACCACCCACCTAGTCATGCACGGTTCGTCTTCAGTGCCGCAAGAATGGTTGAAAGTCATCAACGAGTTCGGAGGTGAGATTCCAGAAACCTATGGTGTGCCCGTGGAACAAATTGCTGAAGGCATCAAACACGGCGTACGTAAGGTCAACATCGATACTGATCTACGTTTAGCCTCTACCGGTGCTGTGCGTCGTCATCTGCAACAAAATCCGAGCAACTTCGATCCGCGTAAGTTTTTACAAGCTTCAACAGATGCCATGTACGACATCTGTAAAGCACGCTTCGAAGCCTTTGGTAGCGCGGGACAAGCCCATAAAATCAAACCACTTTCACTAGAAGCCATGTTCAAACGCTACGAAGCGGGCGAATTAGACGCTAAAGTGAACTAATCGGGGTTCTTTTTACCTGCTATCCCACGTTATACTGAAAAGTAATGTGGGATAGCGGAAAAGACGAGGTAATTGTGGACTTCAAAAAGACTTTGCCAGCATTGGCGATTTTTGCCTGCCTTGGAATGCCAAGTGCGTATGCGCAAGCGTCTATATTTATGTACGATGACGCCAATGATTTAGACACGGAAGAAAAGAAAGATTGGGATGCATCGGCAGAGCTCGGCCTCCTCTTCACCTCGGGTAACACCGAAACTGAAACCTTCAAAACCAAGTTGAGCGCCGCGCGTGACTACGAGAACTGGCGTCACAAAGGCATCATTGATTACTATCGTTCAGAGCAAGAAGACCAAGGCACAGGTGAAAGCTTCACCACTGGCGATCGTTTGTTCATGTCGGCGCAGTCAAACTACAAATTTAGCCCTGAGAGTCGCTCGTCACTATTTGTTTTCGGCTCCTACGAAGAAGATAAGTTCAGTGGTTATGACTACCAAGGAACAGTAGCTGTGGGTTATGGTGCGCGCTATCGCTACAGTCCAGCATTGTTTGCGGACTATGAAGTGGGTCCTGGTTATTCAGTCAACAAGCCGATCGTCAACGGTGTGGTACAAGAGCAAGAGAGTAGCGGAATTTTACGTGTGGCAGGTAACTTGGTTTGGGAAATCACTGAAACGTCTAAGTTTAATGCGTTAGCGTCAAGCGAAGTGGGCCAAGATAATACCAAATCACGTGCGGAGTTATCGATTTCCGCCAACGTGAATAGCTCGCTGGCACTGAAATTTTCAGTGGCTGCTAACCACAACTCGTTTCTTGAAGATTCGACGAAAGAAAAGCTCGATACCGAAACAGCCGTAACCTTGGTTTACAGTTTCTAATTACCGAGCTTCTATCTCTTATAAGATTTAAAGCGGATTGTCAGACGACGCGTCTTCAATCCGCTTTTTCAATTGTACTGGCTCATTACGTTTACGGATCTTGATATTTAGCAGTTCGACAATGAGCGAGAACGCCATCGCGAAGTAGACGTAACCTTTGGGCACATGGAAGCCCAAGCCTTCTCCCATCAACGTAAAGCCGATCAAAATTAAGAAGCTGAGTGCCAACATCTTGATGGTTGGGTGACGGTCGACAAAGTCACCGATGGCTTTTGCCGCTACCATCATCACTAACACGGCCACAACTACGGCAATAATCATCACCGCTACATAATCAACCAAGCCCACGGCCGTTATCACTGAATCGAGCGAGAAGACGATATCAATGACCGCTATTTGCGTGATAATAGCGCCGAAGGTGGCTGCTTTACCTGCACTCTTTTGTTCATGGGCGCCTTCAAGGCTGTGATGTATCTCGAGTGTGCTTTTGCCAAGCAAAAACAAACCGCCAAAGAATAAAATCAGGTCACGCCCCGAGAATTGGTAGCCCAAAACCCCGAACAGAGGATCGGTGAGGCCCATTACCCAAACGATACTCAGCAGTAACGCAATGCGCATACCCATTGCCAACAGTAAGCCAATTTGTCGTGCTTTCTGCCGTTGATGTTCCGGTAGGCGGCCCACCAGTATCGAAATAAAGATAATGTTATCAATACCTAGGACTATCTCTAAGGCAGTTAGAGTGGCGAGTGCTATCCAAGCTTCGGGTAAAAATATCCATTCAAACATAAATGAGTCACTTACAATGTGGAGTTAATGATTTAAAATAAACAGGATATTCCGCAATAACAATGCGGAATTATTTTTTTTGCGCATCGCGATGCTTTTAGCTAGTATGCGCGCAACCGATCCATTCGGGCAAGATTGACTCTTAACGCAGCAACAAAGGCGAACTTTTATGTCTGCAAACTCATTTCTTGGAATGTTTGCGAAGTCTCCGATCAAACCTATGATCGAGCATATCGAACAAGTGCACGATTGTGCCATGACCTTAAAACCTTTCTTTCAAGCAGTGTACGCCGCCAATTGGGATGAAGCCGAAGAGCATCGTCGCACCATCGTTAGTAAAGAACGCGCGGCGGATGAACTCAAACGTGAAATTCGTTTGAACCTACCTGGTGGTTTGTTTATGCCGGTTGAGCGCACCGACTTGTTAGAGTTAGTGTCGCAGCAAGATCGCATTGCCAACAAAGCGAAGGATATTTCAGGTCTCATCACTGGCCGCGAATTGCAAATCCCAGCGGCTTTGGTGGAAGGCTTTGATGCTTATCTCCAGCGTTGTTTAGACGCCACCGATAAAGCTAAAGAAACCATCGGTGAATTTGACGACTTGCTTGAAGTCGGCTTTAAAGGCCGCGAGCGGAAGATTGTTGATAGTCTTATTTCTGAGCTGGATAGTATTGAGCAAGATACTGACGCACTACAAGTAAAATTGCGTCGCCAGTTGCGTCAAATCGAGACGGACCTAAATCCGTTAGACGCCATGTTCTTGTATCAAATTTTAGATTGGGTCGGTGATCTCGCGGACCTAGCCGAGCGCGTAGGCGCGCGGTTTGAACTCATGCTTGCACGAGTCTAAGGCGGAGATTCATCATGGATATTATTTCTACGTATAACATGACCCTCATCGTGTTGGCTGCTGCCTTCGCATTTTTTATGGCTTGGGGTATCGGTGCCAATGACGTTGCCAATGCCATGGGCACCTCGGTCGGTGCCAAAGCACTGACTATTAAACAAGCCATCGTTGTTGCAATGATCTTCGAATTCGCCGGTGCCTACTTAGCCGGTGGTGAGGTCACCTCAACCATTCGCAAAGGTATTATTGATTCCGCTTTCTTTGTTGATACGCCTGAATTGCTTGTATTCGGTATGATTGGCTCCTTGTTGGCGGCAGGCTTTTGGTTACTGATTGCTTCTTATTTGGGGTGGCCGGTATCGACGACCCACTCAATCATTGGTGCAATCGTCGGTTTTGCCGCTGTGGGTGTGAGTCCAGAAGCCGTTGAATGGTCGAAGGTGCTAGGTATTGTCGGTAGTTGGGTTATTACTCCGATGATTGCCGGTCTACTCGCGTATTTTGTTTTTATTAGTGCGCAAAAGCTGATCTTCGATTCTGAAAATCCGTTAGCGAGTGCCAAGCGTTATGTTCCTTTTTACATGGCGTTGACGGGTTTCGTGATTGCCTTGGTGACGATTAAAAAAGGCTTAAAGCACGTCGGTATCCAATTCACCACCTTTGAGGGTTTTGCATTAGCATTTGCAGTCGCAGCAGTGGTGGGTGTTCTGGGTAAAATTATGATCGGTCGTCTCAAGTTCGATCCGTCAGCCGACAAAGACATGCATTACACCAACGTTGAAAAAGTATTTGCTATTTTGATGGTAGTCACAGCTTGTGCCATGGCATTTGCGCATGGTTCAAACGATGTTGCCAATGCGATTGGGCCGCTTGCTGCAGTGGTAAGTGTGGTCAACAGCGGTGGTGAAATTGCCAGCAAAGCGCAACTTGCTTGGTGGGTACTTCCAGTCGGTGCATTCGGTATCGTGCTGGGTCTAGCTATGCTTGGTAAGCGCGTTATCGCAACCATTGGTAAAGGCATTACCCACTTAACACCAAGCCGCGGTTTCGCGGCAGAATTGGCGGCAGCTTCAACAGTTGTTATCGCTTCTGGTACTGGCTTGCCGATTTCAACTACACAGACGCTTGTTGGTGCAGTATTGGGTGTTGGTATGGCACGTGGTATCGCCGCATTAAACTTGGGTGTGGTGCGCAATATTGTGGTGTCGTGGGTGGTTACTTTACCTGCTGGCGCAATCATGTCGATTATCTTCTTCTTTATTATCAAGGCCGCATTCGGCGTTTAAAGAAGACTGCGACATCATTGTGACATAGTGAAAAGGCGACTTCGGTCGCCTTTTTTTGTGCCTAAATGAAAATATTTTAGTTGTTGATAAACTTTTTTGCGTACGCGAACGCCTACAGTGACAAAGAACAAAGGAACTCAATTGTGTTTGCACCTTCGGATGAAAGGCTCGTACAACGAGCCCTAGAAAACAACAAGCAAGCGTGGCTGCAATTGGTCAAGCGCTATGAAGGATTAGTGTTCAACTATGCCTTGCGCATGAGTGGCAGTCGTGACGATGCCTTGGATTTGATGCAAGACGTATTTTTGTCATTGTTTAGAAATCTTGCAGCTTGGCGTGGTGAAAGTTCGTTCAAAAACTGGTTGATGACCATTGCTCATCATCGTTGCATCGAGCACTTTCGGCGTCGTCGTGAGTTTGCGGATGAGCATGATTTCGAGCAACAGGAAAGCCAGCAAGATTGGCACGATCCGGAAGCCGTATATCATGGCCAACAGCGCACCCAACAATTGGTGAAAGCGATGCAGCAGCTGCCAATTGAGCAACGTTTAGTAGTGGAGTTGAAGTTCTTTCAACATCTGAAGTTACAAGAGATAAGTCAACAGCTCGATGTACCTTTGAATACCGTCAAATCACGACTTTATAAGGCGGTCGAGAGTTTACAGCAGTTGGTGGAGGCAGTATGAGCAAACAACATAATTTTGAGCAGTGGTTGCAAGACACCGCGGCTGCGACGCAAGCGGAAACGGTTCCTGAATGGCCGCGTGAGTTGACGTATCGCGGTCGCGCGCAAACGCAACAGCGTTGGTGGCAACGTCCGCTGTTACCCGTGGCGTCCTTGGCGTGTTCGCTGTTGGCGGTACTAGCGGTGGTTAGCCAACTGCAAATACAGGTCACTGAACAAGGCTTCAGCGTGCACTTTGGTGGTGGCTTGAGCGAACAACAATTGCAAGCTGCGGTCACCGAACAAGTGAGTAAGTTGCAAGCGGAACAGCAGCTACAACTGGCAAATTATGCAGCCAATTTGCGCGAAGATTTTCGCGACGATGTGGCGGCCGCCAATCAGCAGCTAGTGAACTATGTGTTGACCACTAATCGCAGCGAGCGTGAGCAAGACATGGAGGATCTGATCCGTTATGTGAATGCCCAACGTGAAGATGACCAAGTGTATTTCGCTTATCAACTGTCTCAGGTGACCGAGCAATGGGCCGAGCCGAGTACCTTTGATAGCACCCAAGACTACCAGACCCAGGAGTAAGACAATGCGTACTTTAATAACTCTTTCAGCCATTGCACTGGCTTTAGCAACAAGTACTGCGGCACATGCCGACCAACAACAACGCGAGGAGTTGCGCAAACAACTCGAAATCATGAATAGTATTTTCACCACTGCGCTTGCGCAAGAAGGTGGTGAGGAGAAGCAACGCCGCATTTTTCGTGAGCGCTTGCAGTTTGATTACTTAGCGGGCCAAGGCGTGGTATATCGAAGTAATCTTGGCGGAAGCCAAATGATTTTCTTGAGTTCTGACTTGCCAGTGCCACCCGCTCCGCCAATGGTAGACATTGAGGGCATCGATAGCGTGGAAATCGAACTGGCGATTGCCGACGGGCTCGCTGCAGCGCAGGATGTGCTCGATGATATCGAGATTATTACCGAAGACGTAGAAGGCGATGGCAAGGGCAATATTCGCGTGATTCGTACAGTTACTGCCGATGTCCGCGAAAATGCTGGTGAAATGCGCGAATTGCGCCGCCGTATCCGTGACCTTGAGCTGGCGCAGCGCAGTGCCGAAGGGGATGAAGCTGAGGTGATTACCAAGGAATTGCAGCAAGCGCGTGAAGAACTTGAAATGACGCAAAAGGCACTCGCCGAAGCCCGTGCTGAAATTGCGACGGCACGCCGTGAAATTGAGGAAAAATCAGAGCAACGTAAAGCCAAGCGCGCCGAGCAATTACAGCAGCGCTTGGCGAATTTCGAGCAAACCATGGCTGCGACGCTTTGTGACTACGGTCGTACGCTTCGAGCGTTACCCGATGATGAGCATGTAAGTTTTGTGATTGAAGGTGCTGGCGATGCAACACAAGGCGGCAACGATAAGATTTATGTGTTTAGTAAACGCCAACTTGAAAAATGCGATGATGCAAGTGATCTGTTAGCGCAAAGCACGACGTATAGCTTTTAACTAATCATTATTGATTGGTTGTCATCTCTGTTTAGCACGCCTTCTGGCGTGCTTTTTTTTGCCTCACAAAACAGGTAAAGTACGCGCTCAAAATAGCAGCGGTAAAGGCGTATGAACCTAAAAGACTTTTCTTTCGAACTTCCTGATGAACTGATTGCGCGCTATCCGCAAGTGGATCGTAGTGCCAGTCGCATGTTGCGTCTCGATGGCGCCACCGGTGCAGTCACCCACTCGCAGTTTAAGGCGATTGTTGATGAGCTTAATGCTGGTGACTTATTGGTATTTAACGATACCCGAGTGATTCCCGCGCGCTTATTAGGTGAAAAGCTGTCAGGCGGTAAAG
The DNA here is from genome assembly GCF_047323925.1 of Pseudidiomarina salilacus. GTDB lineage: Bacteria > Pseudomonadota > Gammaproteobacteria > Enterobacterales > Alteromonadaceae > Pseudidiomarina > Pseudidiomarina salilacus. The sequence continues at coordinate 166,125 of NZ_CP178753.1, read as the reverse complement.
TTGAAGTTCTGGTGGAGCGCTTACTCGATGACCAGCGCGTGCTCGCGCATGTACGTAGTAATCGCACGCCGAAAGCAGGTGCGAGATTTTTGCTAGAAGGTGCGGTCGAAGTTGAAATGCTTGGCCGCCAAGATGCTCTGTTTGAACTCAAATTTTTGACCGACGCTCCGGTACTTGAGGTGCTAGAAAGCTACGGTCACATGCCATTGCCGCCTTACATTGACCGTCCCGATGAAGCGAGTGACCGCGAACGCTATCAAACGGTCTACAACAAAAAGCCAGGGGCGGTCGCCGCACCTACGGCAGGCTTACACTTTGACGACGCGATACTGGGCGCATTAAAGGCCAAGGGTGTGCGGTTTGCTTACGTCACCTTGCACGTTGGCGCCGGTACCTTCCAACCGGTTCGCGTGGATAACATCGAAGAACACCACATGCACAGCGAGTATGCGGAAGTACCGCAAGAAACTGTTGCTGCGATATTGGCCACTCAAGCCGCTGGTCATCGTGTCGTGGCTGTCGGCACCACTTCTGTCCGTTCTTTAGAATCAGCCGCGCAAGCAGCGAAACAGAAGGGCGAAGTTTTAGCACCGTTTTTCTCAGACACCGATATCTTTATTTATCCTGGGTACGAGTTTCAGGTGATTGACGCCATGATCACTAATTTCCATTTGCCAGAGTCTACGCTCATTATGTTGATCTCGGCATTTGCTGGCCGTGAAAACGTACTCAATGCTTATCAGCAGGCAATTGACGAAGGCTACCGCTTTTTCAGCTATGGCGATGCGATGTTTGTGACCCGCCAACCGAGCTAAGGTATAATGGCGACCTCGGACTGTTTTTCCGTGATGAACCGAACGGTGATGTAATGAAATTTGAATTGTTAAATACCTGCGGCAAAGCACGTCGCGGGCGCATGATTTTTGATCGTGGTGTGGTTGAAACGCCTGCCTTTATGCCTGTGGGCACTGCCGGCACGGTCAAGGGCCTCACGCCAGAAGAAGTAAAAGCGACGGGTGCGCATATTTGTCTTGGTAACACCTTTCATTTGATGCTGCGTCCCGGCACGCAAATCATCAAACAACATGGTGACTTGCATGACTTTATGAACTGGGACAAGCCGATTCTCACGGATTCCGGCGGCTTCCAAGTTTTCAGTCTTGGCGAACTACGCAAAATCACTGAAGAAGGTGTCACTTTCCGTTCGCCTATTAACGGCGAAAAAATCTTGCTGACGCCAGAAAAATCAATGGAAGTGCAGCGTGATCTTGGCTCCGATATTGTCATGATCTTTGATGAATGCACGCCTTATCCAGCGACACAAGCCGAAGCACGCAGCTCAATGGAATTGTCATTACGCTGGGCGGAACGCTCGAAGCAAGCGCACGGAGACAATCCGTCGGCTTTGTTCGGGATCATCCAAGGTGGGATGTATGAGGAATTGCGGACCATCTCGTTAGAAGGTCTCGAGAACATTGGTTTTGACGGTTATGCCATAGGCGGTCTGTCAGTAGGTGAGCCGAAAGATGACATGATGCGCATCCTCGACCATATTGCGCCGCAAATGCCGGCCGATAAACCCCGTTATTTGATGGGCGTCGGCAAACCGGAAGACTTGGTGGAAGCGGTGCGTCGTGGTGTTGATATGTTCGACTGCGTGATGCCGACGCGGAACGCGCGCAACGGACACTTGTTTATTAGTACCGGCGTGGTAAAAATTCGTAACGCGGTGCATCGTACCGATACCGGACCGCTGGACCCTGAGTGTGATTGCTACACCTGTCAGAATTACTCACGCGCTTATTTGCATCACTTGGATCGCTCTAACGAAATGCTGGGTGGGCGTTTGAATACCATCCATAACCTGCATTTTTATCAGAAAGTTATGCAAGACTTACGAGCAGCGATTGAGGCGAATCGTCTCGAGGAGCATGTGGCGGAGTTTTACGCTAAGCGTGGCCTCGAGGTTCCAGCACTGAAATAAAATTGCACGCGTCATCCCTGCTAAGCAGCAGGGATGGCACGGGCGATATCGATAATGTAAGGCTTGATGCCGGCGAAGAAGAACTCAACAGCGATCAGCATGACGATAAGCCCCATCAAACGCATCAAGATCTTGCTGCCGCTGCGACCCAATTTAGCCAGCATTTGGCGCCCACTTGCTAACACCACTGCAGTTAATAAGCACACGACAAAAATGGCCACGAATAAACTCATGGTGGCCATAGTTGGAGTAGCCGTCGCTTTGCCTTCTTGAATCATCAAAATAACCATGGTAATGGCACCGGGACCAGCAATCATAGGAATGCCGATAGGGGTGACAGCAACGTCCGAGCCAAAATCGCCATCGGTTTCCCCGTCGACGCGCTTCGGCACTGTGCGGCCGCGCAACATTTCGAAGCCCATCACGAAGAACAAGATACCACCGGCGACCCGCAAGCCATTCACCGAGATACTAAAGAAACTAAAAATCGCTTCACCAAGCAAGGCAAATACACTGAGCGCTATAAAGGCAGTGACTGATGCGCGCATCGCCACCCAACGCGCCGCTTTTGGAGTCATGGCTTCAGTTAGCGCGATATAAATTGGAATAGCGGCCACGGGATTAATCATGGTGAACAAAGAAGTGAGCTGGAAAACAAATATTTCGACCATGGAAACCCTCAAAAAACGTTGCGACAGAGTAAGTTAGCGAATATCGGACTAGTTTAGCAGAGAAATACTTTGCTGCGACACGGTTTGGCGCATTATTATGCAATCATTCGTACACAAAAATAAAACATCAGCTATCCTAAGCTTTATCTTTGCCAAACCTCTTCGAATCGGGAGCGGTGAGTCACCAACATAGTCCTCTAGCCGACCAGCCTGATACTATGTTTCACCGCTTCCACTCTCGATTCGCACTGCTTGGTTTACTCAAATAAAAGTGATCGCAGGCTTTACATCAGGATCTGAACTAGCTACAATTCAGCACCATTTTTAATTGTATTGGTCAATTAATGGCCAATGTTGATAACCCAACAACAGAATTTTCATTGAGGTGAGATTTTAATGCCAGTTGTTAAAGTAAAAGAAAACGAGCCGTTTGACGTTGCACTGCGCCGTTTCAAACGTTCTTGCGAAAAAGCAGGCGTTCTGTCTGAAGTACGTCGTCGTGAATTCTACGAGAAGCCAACTTCAGAGCGTAAGCGCAAGAAAGCAGCAGCTGTAAAACGTCACGCGAAAAAATTGTCGCGCGAAAATGCGCGCCGCACGCGTCTGTACTAAGCCTAAGTCTTAGTCCGCGAGAGGCTCAGCTTTTACGCTGTCAAAGAGGCCGGAATACGGAAACGTGTTCCGGCTTTTTCATTTGTGCTTTTGCGGTTACAATCGCTGAACGCTATCACCGAATCTCGCACTTAATCGGAACTTAATCTCACGCTATGGCTGGCCTTATTCCTAAAAGCTTTATCCATGATCTGCTGGATCGCGCCGACATCGTCGAAGTGGTCGACAGTCGAGTACCATTGAAAAAAGCTGGGCGGAATTATCAAGCATGTTGCCCCTTCCACAATGAGAAGTCACCGAGCTTTACAGTCGCTCCCGACAAGCAGTTTTACCATTGCTTTGGCTGTGGTGAGCACGGTAATGCGATTGATTTTTTGATGCAATACGACGGCCTCGAGTTTCCCGATGCGATAGAAGAGCTAGCCTCTATGTTGGGGCTCGAAGTACCACGTGAAACTACGGCGAATCCGCAAGCTGAGGCACGCAAACGCCAGCAAGCGGCGGATGACTATCAGCAAATGGAGCATGCCGCGAAGTTTTTTGCCCATCAATTGCGCCATCACGGCAACTCGGAAAAGGTTGTCGGCTATCTTAAGGGCCGTGGCCTCAGTGGCGAAGTCGTGAAAGCTTTTCAAATTGGCTATGCCCCCGATGGTTGGGATGATCTGCTGAAAGTCCTAGGGAAGGATCAAGGATCACGCCAGCAACTGGTCGATCTGAAACTATGTAATCGCAATGATTCAGGCCGTTATTATGACTTTTTCCGGGATCGGGTGATGTTTCCTATTCGTGATCGACGTGGCCGAGTCGTGGGTTTTGGTGGACGCATTCTGGAAGGCGATGGACCCAAGTATCTTAACTCTCCGGAAACACGAATTTTCCACAAGGGACGAGAACTCTACGGCTTTTACGAGGCGAAACAAGCGCATCGGCAGCTTGAACAAGTAGTGATTGTTGAAGGCTATATGGATGTTGTTGCGCTGGCGCAGCACGGTATCGACTTCGCCGTTGCATCACTTGGCACCGCAACGACCACCGAACAATTGCAAATGCTGTTTCGTGCAACGCAAAAAGTGGTGTGTTGTTACGATGGCGATCGAGCAGGCCGTGACGCTGCCTGGCGGGCGCTGGAAAATGCGCTGCCGTTACTGACTGACGGCCTCGAGCTTAGCTTTTTGTTCTTACCCGACGGTGAAGACCCGGATACCCTGGTGCGCAAAGAAGGAGCTGAAGCGTTCAAGCAGCGCTTGTCAGAGGCGCAGAGTTTTACCCATTACTTTTTCGCGCACCTTACCGAGAGTCTCGATTTAAGCAAAGATAGCGGTCGTGCCAAATTACTCAAAGAAGCCAAGCCGCTGATTGAGAAGTTAGCGAGCGATTACTATCGTGATGCCTTGCTCGAACAACTCGCGCGGCTGCTGCGGCGTGAAGTCTCCCAGATCGCAGATCAAGTACAACGTCCGCAAGCGGTACGTAATCAACGTGAGCCAGTCAAAATCACGCCGATTCGTCGGGCGATTGGTCTACTCATTCAACATCCGCAACTCGGCAAAGAAGTGCCCCCCCATGAAGAACTCAAAGGGCTGAATTTACCGGGCATGGAGTTACTGTTGGAGCTGCATCGGCAGACCCATGAACAGAATCTCACCTCGGCGCAGCTGCTTGAACTGTGGCGCGGACGACCAGAAGAGAAGCCCTTACGGCAATTGGCGACGTGGGACCATCACCTCGATCAAGACCACATCGTGCAAGAGTTTTGCGATATCTTTTTATTCTTTATCGACCAGTTTATTGAGCAGCGTGCCAATGAGCTCCTTGCCAAAGAGCGCCAAGCTCCCCTGAATAAAGCCGAGAAGCAGGAGTATATGCTGTTGATGCAATATCGTGCAGGCCAACGTAAGGTGGATGCGAAAAGTTAGTCGATTTGGCTAACTGAAGTGAGCAAGATAAACCGCAAGTCACCACTGTAAAGATATAATGCATTGAATTAATTGAATAAAATAATAACTTACAAAGTTGGCATTAACTTTGCTTCTTATTCATCGTGAATCCTTTCATAATTTCATTTAGCAAGGTTTACTCAAAAAAGTAATCAAATATAAGAACAGGAGAAGAACGATGACCCTAGGTAAATTAAGCGCTGGCGCAATAGTTTTAGCCGCATGTTTAAGCTTGCAAGGCTGTATTATTGTGGCTGATGGCAACGGTGACTATGACTATTCGAGCAGTGATTATCGCAAGCAAGAAGAACAAAATCGTCAGTGGATTGCCGCTTTAGACGATAATGCCACCACAACGCATGTGCGTGAGAAAATGGGCACACCAAACTTTGCTGACCGTGTAACCGTGGATGGCGTTCGTTATGATGTGTTTTATTATCGCACCCACCGCGTAGAAGCTGACGGCGACACGACCAAAGATGAATGTACCCCAGTTGTCTTCCAAGACGGCGTTTTAATGGGCTCTGGCGAGATCGCACTACAGCAAGTCCCACAAGTTTACTGATTAATTTCTGGCTCAAAACTGCATATTCTGCTACAATTTCCGGTCTTGAATTCGATTCCCCAATTTAAGACCGGTTATTGTTTATCCATTTGAAATCACAGGTGGTAGATCTGTATGCAGCAGAGTCGTCAATCACAACTCAGAATTCTTATTGCCAAAGGAAAAGAGCAGGGTTACCTGACTTTTTCTGAAGTCAACGACCATTTACCTTCTGAGATTGTAGATTCCGATCAAATCGAAGATATCATTGCCATGATCAATGACATGGGTATCAAGGTGTTCGAAAACGCACCTGATGCCGATGAATTGATGATGAGCGAAGACACAGCTGACGAGGATGCAGCGGAAGCAGCAGCGGCGGCACTAGCAAGCGTTGACGGTGAAATTGGCCGCACCACTGACCCGGTGCGCATGTACATGCGTGAAATGGGTACGGTGGAGCTACTGACCCGTGAAGGCGAAATCGACATCGCGAAGCGCATTGAAGAAGGTATTAACCAAGTTCAATGTTCTGTCGCTGAGTATCCTGAAGCTATCGCGTTCTTATTGGATCAATGGGATCAATGCGAAGCCGAAGAGATGCGTCTGACTGACATCATTTCTGGTTTTATCGATCCGAACGAAGTTGACGAAGCACCCGTTGCCGCAACACACGTCGGTTCTGAGCTCCCGAAAGAAGAGCTCGAGGACGAGGACGATGATGACGACGACGATGATGACGACGATGACAGCTCAGATAGCGGTATTGATCCAGAATTCGCGCGCCAGAAATTTGGTGAGTTGCGCGACCAGTACGAGAAAACCCGCGCTGCGATCAGTAAGCATGGTCGTGACGGTGCCAAAGCACGCACCGAAATTGAGGCTCTAAGCGATTTATTCAAACAGTTCCGTTTGGTACCTAAGCAGTTCGATCGTTTAGTAAAAGACATGCGCGATATGATGCATCGTGTGCGTGTGCAAGAGCGTTTGATCATGAAAATGAGCGTTGAACAGGCGAACATGCCGAAGCGTGCTTTCATGAAAGCCTTTGCTGGCAACGAAAATAGCACTGCATGGTTAGATGTCGCCATCGATAGCGGCGATGCTTATGCCGATGCACTGGCTGCGCTACGCGGTGAAATTGAACGTTGTATCTCGAAGCTGGCTGAAGTTGAGCAGGAAACCGGCCTAACTATCGCCAAAGTAAAAGATATCAACCGTCGTATGTCGATCGGCGAAGCCAAGGCTCGCCGCGCGAAAAAAGAAATGGTAGAAGCCAACTTACGTTTGGTTATCTCGATCGCGAAAAAATACACCAACCGTGGCTTGCAGTTCTTGGACTTGATCCAAGAAGGTAACATCGGTTTGATGAAGGCGGTCGACAAATTCGAATACCGTCGTGGTTATAAGTTCTCAACTTATGCTACTTGGTGGATTCGCCAGGCGATCACGCGTTCAATCGCGGACCAAGCGCGGACGATTCGTATTCCGGTACACATGATTGAAACCATCAACAAGCTCAACCGTATTTCACGGCAGATGCTGCAAGAGATGGGACGTGAACCAACGCCAGAAGAATTATCTGAGCGTATGGTGATGCCAGAAGACAAGATTCGTAAGGTACTGAAAATCGCCAAAGAGCCGATTTCGATGGAAACACCGATCGGTGACGATGAAGATTCGCATCTTGGTGACTTTATCGAGGATACCACCCTCGATTTGCCAGTCGACTCGGCAACCTCAGAAAGCTTACGTAATGCTGTACGCGAAGTACTTGGTGGCTTGACCCAGCGCGAAGCGAAGGTGTTGCGCATGCGGTTTGGTATCGACATGAATACCGACCACACCTTGGAAGAGGTAGGCAAGCAGTTTGACGTTACGCGCGAGCGGATCCGTCAGATCGAAGCCAAAGCCTTACGTAAATTGCGTCATCCAAGTCGTTCGGAGCAATTGAAGTCGTTCCTCGACGAATAAACTAGGTTGACCCTCGACACTGGGTACGATAAGTTGTCTCGAAAGCCCCGCATAGCAACGCTTGCGGGGCTTTTTTATAATTCACCTGTGGCGACTATAAATGTCGCTGATGTGAAATAAGCCGCCAAATTTGTTAAGGTGGTGCTAATTTCGCTGAAAAGGATACTTTATGACTCATTCGGTTGAGAAAACGTCAGAAAAGTTACAACCTCGTCGGATTATCGATGCGCATTTGCACATCTACAACGATGCGTTCCCGTTGATCGAAAACCAAGGCTTTTTGCCGCCACCGTTTTCGGTTGAGGATTATCAGCATCGCACACGTGATCTACCCATCGTGGGTGGCGTGGTGGTCTCTGGCTCTTCTCAAGGGTTCGACCAAAAATACCTCAAGCCCGCGTTGGAGCAGTTAGGTGACCAGTTTGTGGCGATCACAAACTTACCGAGCACCGTGTCCGACGAACGCATATTGTCGTTGCGTGACATGGGCGTACGTGGCATCCGCGTCAACTTGAAACGCGGTGTTGTGAGTGGTCTCGATAACTTGGTCGACTTTGGCACACGTATTTGGGACTTGGCCGGCTGGCATCTCGAAATGTATGTCGATAGCCGCGAACTCGATGAGATCGTCCCGAAGCTGGTGAAGCTACCAAAAGCATCGGTCGACCATCTGGGCATGGCGCGCTCTGGCTTGTCGCAAGTACGTAAACTCGCAGAAGCGGGCGTGCATATTAAGGCGAGTGGTTTCGGTCGCACCGAAGTCAATGTCAGTGAAGCCGTCAAAGCCTTGTACCAGACCAACCCTGACTGCTTGATGTTTGGCACCGACTTGCCGTCAAATCGCGCTGAGCGTCCGTTCAATGTCACCGACATCGACACTGTCTGCGAAGCCCTTGGTGACGCCGACGCCATTGACAAAGTATTTGCGCGCAACGCCGCCGATTTCTACAACATTAAACTGTAATTTCTATCCTTCGGGGTCATGACAAGCGGGCCGAAATTTCATATACTTGCGCCCGCTTTGTTAATCCCACGGGATTAACTCCTACCTTGTATGGCCCCTTAGCTCAGTGGTTAGAGCAGCCGACTCATAATCGGTTGGTCCCCAGTTCAAATCTGGGAGGGGCCACCATTATCACCTCCGCGTAGTTTTGCTTTTCCAATTTGTGGTAACCTGTCGAAATTGACCTTGCAAGAAAACCCAAAGGAACAACGACAGTGAAATCATGCAATTTCTCATTGGCAACGGTGGCGCTTGCGGCGTTGCTGAGTATGCCGGTTAGCGTGTTAGCGCAAGCTGAAGCAAATGAACCACAGGCGGCTGCTGAGCAGCCAGTACCGGCGCCGACGCGCTTTCGTAGTGAGCACAAAGGTACCTTTAACGGTGAGCGTTTAACTTACACCGTCGATGCGGGCGAAACTTATATTCGCGATGGTGAAGGTGAGCCAACGGCGGCGATTTTCTCATTTGATTATGTGGTCGAGAGTGACAACAATCGTCCGGTGACTTTCGTCTGGAATGGTGGTCCGGGTTCGTCTTCGACCTGGTTGCATATGGGCGGTTATGGTCCGAAACGCATTGTAGTGCCAAGTGACGCCGAGCATCCTGGCGTTGCACCTTATACCTTAAAAGATGCACCAGAGACCATTCTCGATACCACCGATATGGTGTTCGTGGATCCAGTAGGTACGGGGTTCTCACGTGCCATTGGCAAAGGCAAGAAAGAAGACTTTTGGGGGCTTACCGAAGACGCCAATTCTATGGCGGCATTTATTGCCGAGTGGCTGACCGCCAACAATCGTTGGAATTCGCCGGTGATCCTCTTGGGTGAAAGCTTTGGTACCACGCGTGCAGCGGCGGTGGCGAAGGTGTTACTCGATGATTACGTGATCAACGTCAATGGCATCGTGTTTGTCTCGCAAGCGTTGGATTATCAGGGCTCAACGCCTTATGTCGACGACAATATCATTTCTTACATTACCTATGTGCCGACCATGGCGGCAACCGCTTGGTATCACGGTAAGGTCGATAACTCAGGTGATTTTGAAGCTTTTATTCAAGACAGCCGCGATTTCGCAACCAATGAGCTATTGCCAGCCTTGTTCCAAGGCAATTTGTTGAGTGCGGAAAAACGCGCTGAACTTGTTAGTGAACTGCAACGTTTCACTGGCCTGAGCAAGGAATACATCGAACGTGTTGACCTGCGTATTAATGCGTTCCGTTTTGCCAAAGAGCTACGCCGTGATGAAGGTATCGCGGTCGGTTTACTCGATAGTCGTTACACACTTGATGAGCGTGACGATGTGGCAGCCCGCCCGTCAGGTGATGCTGCACGGGTGATTTCGCCAGCTTACAAAGCGGCGCTGATGCACTACATGCGCAACGATTTAGGCATCGACTGGAATCGTGCTTATTTGAATCCTGCCGATCCAGAGTTATCGGGTAAATGGCGTTGGAGTCCGTTACCAGAAGGGCGCTCGTGGGAACCACATTACGTGAATACGGCGCCAGATTTGGCGGATGTATTACGCAGCAATCCGGTGTTGAAAGTAATGGTGGGTTCAGGCTATTACGATCTAGTCACACCATTCTTTGATGCTGAATACACCTTGAATCGTCATGGCATCGCGCAAGACGACATTGTGTATCACTATTACCATGGTGGTCACATGATGTATGTGCATGAGCCAGCGCGCATTGCGTTACTCGAAGACACCCGTGCGTTTATTCGGGCACAAACCGCACCGACACGCTCTGACCGTTAGCATTCATGCCGCTCACCGAGCAGAAGTGATTCTGCTCGGCGTTAGGCTTTGGCAATTCGTGCGCGTGCCGCATGTAATTTACGATAACTTTCGAGCATGCGTTGATGACGGTCGAGGCCGGTTAAATTCATATTTGTTGGCGTTAAGCCGGCAAACTTGACACTACCATCGACAGAGCCAATCACCGCATCCATGGTGTCGTTGCCATACATACGCCGCAGGTTTGCCTCAAAGTCAGCCATTTCGAGCTCATCGTCTAACTCAATCTCTAGCGCCGCCTGCATGGCACGATAAAACAACTGACGCGCCACGGTGTTGTCGTTGTACTGCAAGAACATTTCGACGCAATCAAGCGCGTCTTCGTGGCGTCCAAGCGCCAGATAAATCAGCAGCTTCAATTCCAGAATCGTAAGCTGGCCCCACACGGTATTTTCATCGAACTCAACGCCGATCAGGGTAATAATATCAATGTAGTTGTCGAGCTGACTGTCTTCTAAACGTTCGACCAGGTCAGTTAAAGCAGCCTCGTCAAGGCGGTGAAGGTTGAGAATGTCTTCGCGGTAGGCGAGTGCTTTATTAGTGTTGTCCCAAATCAGATCTTCGATAGGGTACACCTCGGAATAGTCGGGCACGATCATCCGCACCACCGGTGCGCCGAGGTCGGTGTGTACCATTTGATACACCTCTTTACCCATGTCAGCCAAAATGGCAAATAAGGTATCGGCTTCTTGTTGATTGCTGTCGTGGTGATCACCACTGAAATCCCAATCAACAAAGTCGTAGTCGTGCTTGGCACTGAAAAAGCGCCAAGAGATCACTCCCGACGAATCAATAAAATGCTCGACAAAGTTGTTAGGTTCACTCACTTCCATGCTGTTGAACGTCGGTGGCGGCAGATCATTCAAACCTTCAAAGCTGCGCCCTTGTAACAGCTCAGTGAGGCCGCGCTCGATGGCGACAGCCATGCTTGGATGCGCACCAAAGGAGGCAAAGACGCCGCCTGTGCGCGGGTTCATAAGGGTCACACAAGCCACTGGGAACTGCCCACCTAACGAGGCGTCTTTCACAAGCACTGGGTAGCCTTGCGCCTCGAGTGCCGCTACGCCCTCGACCAGGTGCGGATAACGCGCAAGAACGTCGGCAGGAACGTCCGGTAACACAATTTCTTGCTCGATAATTTGCTTTTTAACGGCGCGTTCGAAAATCTCTGACAAGCATTGCACTTGGGCTTCGGCAAGCGTATTGCCGGCACTCATGCCATTGCTCAAATACAGGTTTTCGATCAAATTCGATGGAAAGTACACCGTTTCGCCATCGCTGTGGCGCGCAAAGGGCAGGGCGCAGATGCCGCGTGCAACATTACCTGAATTGGTGTCAACTAAGTGTGAACCCTGTAATTCACCATCAGGATTGTAAATGGCTAGTGTGTAGTCATCGAGCAATCCATCTGGCAGGGCATCGTCATCACGCAAGGCAAACCATTTTTCATTGGGGTAATGCACGAAATCTGCAGCAGCAAGCTCGGCGCCGAAAAACTGGTCGTTATAGAAGAAATTGCAGCTTAAGCGTTCGATAAATTCGCCTAAAGCTGACGCCAATGCCGCTTCTTTGCTAGCGCCTTTGCCGTTGGTAAAACACATCGGCGAGGCAGCATCACGAATATGCAGCGACCACACATGCGGGACGATATTACGCCACGAGGCAATTTCGATTTTCATGCCCAATGATTCAAGCATCGCGGTCATATTGGCGATGGTATCTTCGAGTGGCAAATCTTTCCCTTCGATATAGGTCTTCTCACTGTCTGCTGGCGCACCGAGCAACAGTGCTTGCGCGTCTTCATCGAGGTTCTCTACCACTTCGATCTGAAACTCAGGACCGGTTTGGACGACTTTTTTGACCGTACAACGGTCGATGGAACGCAAAATACCTTGGCGGTCTTTTTCGGAAATATCATCGGGCAGCTCAACTTGGATCTTAAAGATCTGGTTGTAGCGATTCTCCGGATCAACGATGTTGTTTTGTGCCAAGCGAATGTTTTCGGTAGGGATATTTCGCGACACACAATAGACTTTGACAAAATAGGCTGCGCACATCGCCGATGAGGCAAGAAAATAGTCGAACGGGCTGGGTGCCGAACCATCACCTTTATAACGAATCGGTTGATCCGTAATCACGGTGAAGTCATCGAATTTCGCTTCGAGCCGAAGATTATCGAGAAAGTTAACTTTAATTTCCATAACGCTGCGCTGCTTAAGTGTTGATGGGCGCATTATCCCACATTTTCACCATGTGCGTCTGCGTGGATTAATTTGGGATTATGTATTACGCTTGTCAGACAATAATAATTAATCAAACCGCAAAGACTTTTCTACATGACTCAACTGCTTCGCCAGCTTAGCTGGTTCCTGACCGGCTGTGTAAGCTTATGGATGCTGGCGTATAGTGCCCCAGTACATGCGGATGCGCCGTTAAGCACCCTCACATCAGCCCCCGTTAAGTTGGAAAACTTTCCGATTGAGTATGTCATTGCGCCGCGAGCGGACATGTCGCTGAGCGAGGTGAAGTCGTTAACATTTGTGCCCTATCAGAGCAGGCTCGCGCTTGGCACTGAAGCCAAATCTGTGTGGGTCCGTTTTCGGCTGCACAACAGTACTGACGAAAGCCGTCGTGTTTTTATCCATTTTCCCGAGGCGTACCATAATCGTGCGGTTGGATTCTACGAGCTCAATAATGGTGCGTTAGCGAATCGTGTCAATATTAAGCTTAACGAAGTCGATCAACACCCCAACATGGTGCGTGAACAGGCGGTTTACAGTACCGAAATTGGCGCAGGTGATACCGCAACCTTTTATGTGCATAGTTGGTCTTATTCGCACCAGTGGTTTGCTATCAATGTCTATGACGAGAAGAACTCGCGTGATGCGCTCGCTGGGACGATGCTGGATATTGCGTTAATGGTCGGCATCTTGCTAGCGCTGATTATTTTTAACTTTCTGCTGTACTTCTCGTCGCGCTCAATTGATAACGTTTACTATGCGTTATATTTGATTTCGGGCGCGGTTTGGATTGCCCTCTCCTATGGGTTACTGGGCAACGTTTTTGATCTGTTTGGTAATGTCGCGCTGCAGTTTCATTTGTCGTTGATGGCGATGGCAGCATTTTTGATTTTGTTCATGACGGCCATTTTTGATACCAAAAAGAGCTTTCCAACCGAGCATAAAGTGCTCTCAGCCTTGCTTGGTATCATTGTTATCGATTTTATTTATGGCCTCTTCGATATTGTCGCTGCACTCAGTTACGCTAGTACAATTGCTGCGGTAATGATCGTCATCACGCTTTCCGTTGGTGTGTCCATTTGGCGTAAAGGCCACCCACTCGCAATTTATTTTCTGCTCGGCCATAGCTTCTTCTTTATTTTTAATGCGCTTGCCGTGTTGTATTACAAATCGATTCTCGACTTTAGTTACATCACCAAGCATGGCGTGGGTATCGGCATCATGCTTGAAGCATTGATGCTAGCGTTTATTGTGGCTTACCGTATCAAGATGCTGGAGCAGGTGAAGGCCAGCCAAGAACAATTGCGAATCGAGGCACAGACGGACCCACTGACTGGTTTGTATAACCGACGGTACTTCTACCGTCGGGCTAATGAGTTACTTGAGAAGGCCAAAGATCAAGAGATCCCGATGGCGGTACTAGCGGTGGACCTGGATGACTTTAAGCAAGTCAATGACACATACGGGCATCAACTCGGTGATCGTGTTTTAGTCGAGATTGCTCAGCTGTTGCGTGATTCTTGCCGTTCGCAAGACGTGGTCGCCCGCTTCGGCGGCGAAGAATTTGTCGTCCTGCTCTATCGTACATCGCTTAGTAGCGCTGCAGCGATTGCCGAGACCCTTCGTCAGCAAGTACATGGCATCACGATTGCCGCCAACAAGGCTGAAGATTTACAGGTGACGGTAAGCATTGGGGTGACCGATGTGGATTTGAACGTGTCCTCGATCGAACTCTCGTTGCACGATGCAGACACGGCTTTGTACCAAGCTAAGGGCGAGGGCCGCGATCGCGTCTGTGTTTATGACTATCTTAACGATATCAATTTGGCACCCGATTCGACTTAGTCGGCGAGCGCCGCGTCATTATCGGCGTAGCCACTGCCGATGGCGCTAAACGGTAACTCTAAACCTAACTCAGGAAACTGTAAGGCAATCCACGCCGGAAAGGTATTGCTGTTAGGTCCAGGCACCGCTTGATATTCATTTGCCCACGGATAACGCTGACTGGCCTCGGCGATTTGTGGAATCAGACGAGCAGCCTCGGCACCTCGTACCGATAAGAGTTGCTCCGGTTTCGCCCCATACCAATAGCGGTCAGGTGTTTTGGTCTGGTAGATACGAAGTGCTGGCTGACCGCTATTTACCCGCCAACCGACTACTTCGTATACGGTGTAGGTATCAGCATTTTCAGGTTTCACCGCCAACCAAGTGTGCACGGCAAACCAGCCGCGCCAACCAAATGCATCAGCCGCATAGGCTTCAATCACTGCCGCTCGCTCAACCGCAGGATCGACAGCAAGCCCCGCAGGATCTCTTGATGCGTTGCGCCAATCACTACTTGAACACGCACTTAATGAAACTATTACCAGACTGATAAAAACAACGCGCCACATTTGAATTCTCCTGTTTACCAGCATCAGTATCGTTGTGGCTTGCGAAAAAGATCAACTGATAAATGTGAACCTTTCCGGCAAAATAGAGCGTAATCACGCAAAAACTAGCGGAGTTGTCACGTGTATCGAACGAAGCTTTATCTTTTTGGTGCCATCGTCGTGGTGGTAGTCTTGATGGCGTTAGCGATGGCCGCCATTTCTGCCACCCTCACCAAAGCCAATTTACGCCAGAGTTTTATTGCGCAAAGCTTGCTGGTGGAGCATCAACAGTTATCGAGTATTTCTTATCGGCTATTTAAGCAACTGACTGACGAGTTAATTTTCGGCGAGAATGCCAATCAGGCGGATGTGCGCAATAAACAGGACTTGATCAATCAATCGCTGGCGCGAATCCGGACACTGGAGCAAGAACAGCGCGAATCACTTGGCGAATCAGCGACCGAGGGAAGTATTGAAGATACCGACGCATTAGAGGCTTTGTTGTTCAGTATTGTCGAAGAGTTTCGCACCATTGCGCGAACCGAAAGTGAAACCCCCTTGGCGCAGCGAGCGCGTTTGCAAATTCTTCTCGAGGCCACGATCGATAACCAATTTCGTGAAGCCATTAATACCGCCACCGAGCGGCAAAGTCGTGTGGTATCGGCGCTAAACTCGAGCATCGAAACGCTGAACTCGGTGTTGATTTGGTCCAGTGTGGCCTTCGCCGCTGTGTTTTTACCTTTTGTCATTTGGGGCTGTGCGTGGCTATTTCGCCAGCTTTATCAACCGCTTGAGCATATCAAGCAAGCTGCAGACACCTTGGTCGCGGGGCGTTATGACATTCGTGTGGCAACGGATTTAGACCGCGAATTCAAGGCAGTGATGACAACGTTCAATTTACTTGGCGAGCGCTTAGCAGAACACGAGCAGCTTGCCGCTGAGTCCCAACAGCGCTTAGCTCGAGAAGTCGAGCAGCGCACCCAAGAATTGGTCGCGGCAAATCACCAGTTGCGGGCATTGGACAATCAACGTCGCCAATTTTTAGCGGATGTCAGTCACGAGTTACGCACACCATTGACGATCATTCGCGGTGAGGCGCAGGTGTTGCTGCGGCAGTCAGAGGTCAATACCGAGACCTATCGGGAGACCTTGCAATCGATGTTGCAGCAGGCTTTGCAGCTAAGCCAGCTGGTCGATGATCTGTTACTGTTGGCGCGCACCGACAGTGGAGCAATGCAGCTTGAACGCGAAGCCCAAAAGCTGGAGCCATGGCTGTCGAAGCAACTCGAGCATTGGCAGCGTATCGAACCAGAACGCGAGTGGCAGCTTGACCTCAAGCTTGGCGAGCAGCTATTGCATTTTGACGCGGAGCGGCTAAGCCAAGCACTCGGCATCCTCCTTGATAACGCCATAAAGTACTCCCCGCGCGGTAGCGCGTTGCAGATTGCTGCACAAGTGAATGATTCACAAGTGACGATTGCGGTCAAAGACCAAGGCGAGGGTATTGCACCACATGATACACAGAGGATTTTTGAACGCTTTGTGCGCATTCGGCGTTCGAGTAAAGGCACTGGCTTGGGTCTTGCGATTGCCAAAACAATAGTTGAAGCGCACGGCGGTGAAATCACAGTGAGTTCAAAACTGGGTCAAGGGAGTACGTTTACCATTGTCTTGCCCGTGATGAGAGAGGTTGAAGCCTAATGCTTGTATTGCTCGCAGATGATGAACGCCCAGTGTTGAAGTTCCTCGAGCGAGGGCTGCGCGCCGAAGGATTTAATTGTGCTACGACTGCAGAATTACATGAAGTGGTGCCATTAGCACAACAATTGCAACCTGATGTGATTGTACTCGATCGCATGTTTGCTGACGAAGACAGCACCACGTTGCTGCAGTTGCTTAAACAACGCGCGCCGAGCAGTGCGGTCTTGCTGTTGTCCGCTTTAGGCGAGGTAGAGGAACGGGTAAGGGGGTTACGTCTGGGGGCAGACGATTATCTCGCTAAGCCATTCGACTTTGAAGAGCTGCTGGCGCGGATTGAGGTGCTTGCTCGCCGCTCTCCCGCACAAGCGCAAGTGGATGAAGCGCAGCAATGGTGCGATGTGATCCTAGACAAAAGCGAGCGGCAAGCGCGTGTGAAAGATACGCCACTGCGTCTGACCAAGCTTGAGTTTGAATTACTCAGCTATTTATTAAGTGTGGCGGGTAAGGTGGTCAGCCGTGAGCAGATTTTGTCGCGGGTTTGGAACACCCACAAAGATCCGCTCACCAACATTGTCGATGTGTACATCAGTCGCTTACGCAGTAAGCTCACTGCCGCCGAAAGCCAGGTTCAAATTGTGACTTTGCGAGGCAGTGGCTACCGCTTGTGCGCTGTTGATTAATCGATATCAGAAATCAGTTCTGGGTGGGTGACGAGATTACGTACCCCGTGGGCCGCGGTCTCGTTGAAGACGTTACCTTCGCACCATTTGCCGACGCTGTGGATATCGACAAAGGCGACTTGTGGGCGGACACTCCAACTGACTTTTAAGGGTGAGCCTTTTTCGTTGTAGGCGGGTCCTGTGGTTGAGCCAGCGTATTGAATTGGCTCTCCGGTATTGGTCGGGATGTTCAGTGGCTGAACGTAACCATTGACCGTGTCGAATGCTGCCAGTTCATTAAAATCGAGGGCATCGCTATCGTTCACCAACACGTAGACTTGGCCTTCAACACGTAATTGCGGATTCATGGTGCTTTCACTCAAACAAGCACCTAAAGTTGGACCAGGATTGGTTTGTGCACTGGTGAATACGTAGTGAGCCTCGATGGTATCGCCAGGTTGTAAACTGCCGCCCGGGCCGGCACAGATGTTATGTTCAACTGACTTTAAGTGTTCGTCATCCAACTGACCGTTGTAGACATAGCCAGTGTTAAAGCCGGTGCCATCGCCATAACCGGCGAAAGTAGTGAATTCTCCGCCACGATGCTCTGCATTCTTGTGAAAGTGAATATTACACAGATTCATTTCATCATGATCAGGTGCTTCATTGAATGCGCGAGGATTCGTACCTTCCAACTGCTCAAGATCGCGCGGTGATTGTGGACCAAATCCTTTTCCTGCGGTTTGCTCAAGTAGTTTGGCATTGGCTGCGGCAAGCGCTTCTGCGTCCTTCGCGTCTGCATTTGCCGCGACCAGAACAGCTAAACTCAAAGTAATCATGCTTAGTGAAAATGTTTTCATCATTAAACTCCACTCGTTGATGGTATTGACATAGCTTACGAATGGCAGCTGAATAGTTCTTGTGTGAATGATGAACAGAACATTAAAAATTGAAAAAGAGTTACACTTTATTTCTCGAATGATGAAGCTGAATCAGCTAGCATAACGTTTTTACAACAAGCTATGGAATATAAGAAATGAGCAAAAAAGGAATCGCCATTGGCGCAGTAGTGGTTATCGGTGGACTGTTTGCCAGCCCCTACTTTATCGGCTCGCAAGCCGAATCGAATGTGCGTGAATACGTTGCGTTATTTGATCAAGAGCAACCTGGTTACAGTGCCGAAGTGGTTAGTTTTGAGCGCGGGTGGTTTAGTTCAAATGCGGTGATCCGCGTTGGACTCGACCTTGCGACGCTACTTTCTGATCCGACGGTAAAGCCGCTAGCAACAGATATTGATTTATCGATTCAACACGGTCCTGTGCTCACTGATAATGGTTTCAGCGCTGGGCTTGCCGCTTGGCAGACAAAGGTTTCCGGAGCTGGCTTAGAGGCTTACGTTAAGTGGGATCAGCAACAGCCACTCTATTTGCAGCAAGGCAGTGTTTCATTGGGCGGTACCGCCACATATCAAGATTACATCCCGCGCTTAGTGAGTACCGATGCAATCCCTGAACTTGAATTTGCGCTGAGCGAATATCGTGGTGATGGTACTTACCAAACAGGTTCCTTTGCGTACCAAGGGAATTACGAACAATTGACCATGAATATAGCCGCTGCTTATGCGGTCGAACTCAATGCTATGGTTATTGAAGCTACAGCTAATGCCGATTTACGTACCATGATTGCCGGTGATTTCTACCCAATGGATATGACCTTTATCATTGGCCAGACCCAGGTTTCGGCGGCTGAAGAGTTACTTTTTACCATGAGCCAGCTGACCAGTGATATTGCTTTGAAAGTCAGTGAAGACGAGAGCTTGGCCCATGTCCACATGGGCTACGGTGCGGAACAAGTGGTCACCGGTGGCGTTGAAGTCACGGCGATACGCTCGCATACCGAAATCAATAATATCAGTAAGCCATTTATCGATGCTTATCTCGACGTGATTAAAGACACTATGGGTGAAGACGATCCTGAAGTGCTGATGCAGGCCATGAGCAACCTCGTCGAAACCCACAAAGAAGCACTGCTCATGGCGCAGCCGGAATTTGCTATCAGTGATATGGGCTTCACGATGGAGCAAGGCACCATGAATGCGTCGATGCGCATGGGGCTGGCCGAACTTGAACAAGTTCCTGCGCAGTTAAATGAGCAATTTCTCATAGAGAATATGCAAGCAACGGCGCATATGGATATTGCAAAACCACTTGCCGTGTGGCTGGCGAAAACCTATGTGAAAACCATGCTCGAAGCCAATGGACAAGCAGCGCAGATGGACGCTGAGCAGCTAGAGCAAATGGCGACCCAACAGGCAGCAATGATGCTCAATTCATTCGCCACCCAAGGCTTGTTGAAGAGTGAAGGAGATACCTACGTACTCGATGTCGAACTAGCGAAAGGGTTGATGAATTTGAATGGACAAAGTATGCCGCTCGGACAAATGATGTAACATCATTTACAAATGGTTACTACGCTATCCTGTTGAGATATTGACCCACATGTTAAATTCTTGCGTAGTGATAGCGTCGGTAATCTAAAGGAGTCCGCTAAATGGTTCGTTCATCTCTTACACTCATTGCAGCAGCGCTGGTCGCCGGTCTGTACCTTAGCCCTGTACCTGCGCAAGCAGACGTAACTGAAGGGGTGAACATTTGCCAAGGCGGTGACTGTGAGCGCGAATTGCTCGAGCTTGAGCGCTACGCTCGCAAAGGCAGCGGCGATGCCGCAGCTGTCGTTGCCATTGCTTATGCCAGCGGTGATGGGGTAGAGCAAGACTTAGAAAAAGCGAAGAAATTTATTGAGCAGGGCGTGCGTCGTCGTAACCCACTCGCGATGTTTGTGATTGCCGATTGGCACTCGCGAGGCTTCGTGGTGGAGCAAAGTGCTGAACAAGCGCAACTCTGGCTTGATCGCGCTGCCGACAAAGGCTACGCACCAGCGCAATACGAAAAAGCTACGCAGTTGCTCGCAAGTACTGATGCGGCCGACCAACAAGCCGCGATTCCACTGTTAGAAGAAGCTGCCGAAGCAAACCTGCTGAGTGCCATGTACGCACTGGCACGGTTAAAGCAAACCGGCACTGTGGTCGAGCAAGACTTGCCTGCCGCTGGTGCTCTGTTCGCGCGTTTAGCTCGCACTGGACACTCAGATGCCGGCAAACAGTTGAAAAAAATCAATCAACAGCTAGCCCCTACAGACTTCGGTCAATCTGAAGAAGGTGAACGCTTACAAGCGGCGGAGCAAGCAATGGAACGTATCACGGTTACGGCAGATGCAAGTCTGTACCGCACCCAGCTTGGCCGTTTGATTGAGCAAATTGATGCATCAGGTAGCTTTGACAACCGTGCAATCGGTTCACGCATTCAAGGTGTAGGTTGCGCCGACACTGGGAGTCCATGTGCGGTATTGCAGCCTGAGCGTGGGCAAAGTAGTCTTGCTGATGTCATCAGCGGTAGTCGCGGAAACTAAGCAAACTTGTCTCACGGCGCGCGTTTCTGTATGATGCGCGCCTTATGAAAGAACTTACGCCACCCTAGACGTAACACCCCTCCTATTTTTGCTGGCTCTACAAGAGTCGGCAAGCTTGATCGATCTCGTTCAGAGATAAACGTTAAACTCTAAAAAGTGAATTAAAACATGATGAATACGATTCGTAGTCAGTGGCTATCGAATATCCGCGGTGATGTGCTTGCAGGTATCGTAGTGGCGCTGGCGCTTATTCCTGAAGCGATTGCGTTTTCGATTATCGCCGGTGTTGATCCGAAAGTAGGCTTGTATGCCTCTTTCTGTATCGCGGTCATTATTGCCTTTGTCGGTGGTCGTCCTGGTATGATCTCAGCAGCAACTGGCGCAATGGCGCTGTTGATGGTGACACTCGTCAAAGAGCATGGGCTTGAGTACTTACTCGCCGCCACGCTACTCACCGGTGTCCTGCAAATCATTATGGGTGTACTCAAGCTCGGTGATTTGATGCGCTTTGTGTCGCGTTCGGTCGTCACCGGTTTCGTCAACGCGCTCGCGATCTTGATTTTTATGGCACAGTTACCTGAGCTCACCAATGTAACGTGGCATGTGTATGCCATGACAGCCGCTGGTTTGGGGGTTATTTACTTGTTCCCCTATGTACCGAAAATTGGCAAGCTGTTGCCGTCGCCATTGGTCTGTATCATCGGTCTTACCGCAGTTGCTATTGCCTTTAACATAGATATCCGTACCGTTGGCGATATGGGTGATTTGCCTGACACCCTACCAGTTTTTTTGTGGCCGGATGTGCCATTGAATCTCGATACGCTGATGATTATCTTCCCGTATTCGATGGGGCTCGCGGTAGTTGGTTTGCTGGAATCGATGATGACCGCCACCATCGTTGATGATCTCACCGACACTACCAGTGATAAAAACCGCGAATGTCGTGGCCAAGGTATCGCCAATATTGGCGCTGGCTTGTTTGGCGGTATGGCCGGTTGCGCCATGATTGGTCAGTCGGTGATCAACGTGAAATCTGGCGGTCGGGGACGATTGTCAACGCTCGTTGCAGGGGTGTTCTTGATGGTGATGATCGTGTTGCTAGACGAGTGGCTAAAGCAAATTCCAATGGCAGCGCTGGTCGCTGTGATGATCATGGTGTCGATTGGTACCTTTAGTTGGGATTCACTACGACAAATGCGCAAGCATCCGTTGTCGACCAACATTGTGATGGTCACCACTGTGGTGGTCGTGGTAGCAACCCACAATCTCGCCATCGGTGTGGGCGTAGGGGTGCTGCTTGCAGCTATGTTCTTCGCCAACAAAATTGGCCACTTTATGCATGTTGGCTCGACCATTAATGACGCCGGAACAGAGCGTCATTACCATGTGATTGGTCAAGTTTTCTTTAGTTCAGCCGATAAATTTGTCTCTTCTTTTGACTTTAAAGAAGCTCTCGATAAAGTGGTGATTGATCTAACCAAAGCGCACTTCTGGGATATCACTGCGGTCGGAGCGCTCGACAAAGTGGTCTTAAAATTCCGTCGAGACGGCGCCGAAGTTGAAGTCATTGGCTTAAACGAAGCAAGTGCCACTATTGTTGACCGCTTTGGCGTGCACGACAAACCTGGTGCTGCCGATCAAATTATGGGCGGCCATTAGGCCCCAGCTGAGGAGAAACACATGTCATACGTAATTGGATGTATCGATGCTGCCACCGCAAACACAGCGGTATGCGACTATTCAGCTTGGGCCGCGAAGCAACTTAGCGCGCCGTTAATGTTGCTGCACGTGCTTGAGGACAACTCATTGGAAGCAAGCACCGATGTCACTGGCAATATCGGTTTGGGCACGCGTGAGCATTTGCTCGAACAGCTTGCCGAGCTTGATGAGCAACGCGCGAAAATAGCACTTAAACACGGCCACATGGTTCTCGAGCAAGCGGCCGAGAAGATTCAGCAACTGGGCGTGGAAACTGTGCATCAGCGTCAGCGCCATGGTGAGTTAGCGACCACGCTGCTCGATATGGAAGAAGATGTGCGGCTGGCGGTGCTAGGTTTGCATGGTGAAGATTCAGTGAATCAACTGCACAAAGTAGGAAGTCACTTGGAAACTGTCATCCGCACAGTGCATCGGCCGTTATTGTTGACGCCGGATAGCTTCAGCGAACCGAAAAGTGCGATGCTGGCTTTCGATGGTAGCCCTACTACCAAAAAGGGCATTGAGCTCTTGGCACAGAGCCCGATGTTTAAGGGCATGCCTGTACATGTGGTGATGGTTGATGCCGACACGGCTGATAACCGTGAGCGCCTCGAGTGGGCTGCACAGCAGCTGCAAGGCGGTGGCCATGAGGTAAAAACCGCCTTGCTCGCTGGCGATGTAGAACAAGCACTGCATAACTATCAAACCGAGCAGGCTATCGACATCATGGTGATGGGGGCCTTTGGCCACTCACGCATTCGTCAGTTTTTAGTTGGTAGCACCACCATGCGGATGCTACAAGAGAGCTCCTCGCCGGTATTAGTGCTGCGCTAGGTGACTGCCTGACGTTGTTGATACTGCGGTTGCAAGTAAGTTTGCTCGCGCATGATGTAGGTCAGCCGCTCGACCGCCACACCGATATCACGGAAGCTGGTGTACAGCGGCGTAAATCCAACGCGTAAGTAATGCGGCGCGCGAAAGTCAGCGACGACTTTCGCGGCAATGAGTGCTTGGCATATGGCGTAAGCTTGCGGATGAGCAAAGCTTAATTGACTCCCGCGTTCTGCTGCCGCTGGCGAAATACATTCGAATTCGGCGGCAAGGCCACTTGCTGCCAATTGCTGCAAAAACGCCTCGGCAAGCGCGAGCGACTTTTCCCGAATCACAGCCAAGTCGACCCCTGTAAAGGCGTCTAGCGCGCTATCTACTGCTGCCATTGCCAGTACTGATGGCGTGCCACTGAGCATGATTTCGATGCCTGGCGCAGGCTCATAGCGTGGCTCAAAGGCAAACGGCTGGGCATGACCAAACCAACCGGCAAGCGGCTGTAAAAACTGACCGAGATGTCGCTGCGCAACGTAAACAAAGGCCGGTGCACCGGGCCCACCGTTTAAATATTTATAAGTGCAACCTACCGCAAAATCGGCTTGCCATTCGTCGAGAAGAACAGGCATAGCACCAGCACTATGGGCTAAATCAACAATCACCAGTACGCCAGCAGCATGGGCTTTGCGAATAAGCTCTGCGATGGGTAATCGCCGACCGCTACGGAAATTGACTTCGGTGACTAACAGAATGGCAGTTTCAGCATCAAATAAGCTATCAGCATGAGTGATTAACTCGGCTTCTTCAACCATTTGCAAATGACAGCGTTGTGCACCGAGTAATTGTTCCAGTCCTTGTACCATATACAAGTCGGTGGGGAAGTTATCGCGCGTTGAAATGACTTTGTTGCGGTGCTGTTCGCCGCGTTCACGCTGCAGCTGTAAAGCTGCGCTGAGTGCTTTGAATAAATTCACTGAAATAGAGTCACAACAAATCACCTGACCCGCTGCCGCACCAATGATGGGCGCCAATTTATCACCGACAAGGCGCGGTAAGTGGACCCATTGGTGTTTATTCCAACTACTGATGGCATCTTGTCCCCATTGCTCGGCGGTGACGTCAGCTATCCGTTGCTGGGTTGCATGGGTTAACAATCCTAACGAGTTACCATCAAGATAAATCGTGTCTTCGGGAATTTTAAAAAGTTGGCGTTTGTCAGCCAGAGGGTCGCGCTGATCTAATGTATCCAGCGCGCTAAAATCAATTGCACTCATAACGTTAACTGCTCGAGAGTTTGGAGAAGACGCTGCCATGCGGGTGAGTGTGGATGAACCCAATCGAAATGTCCGGCGTCCTGCACGGTAACGATCTCGGCTTGGTCGGCTAAGGCTTCAGCTTGCTGCGGTGGCACAATACTATCGGCAGTGCCTTGTAACAGGGTGATAGCCACGGAAAACTCTTGCTGTGCGGGGTCGGCTTGCTGCCAATCCGCGGCTGCAGCGCTTGCCATAAAGCTCGCCGCTGCCTGTTCACAACCCGATTCACCGGCTGCATAGGTGGTCAAGTCAGTAATGGCTGCAAGCCCAACGACGTGATCAACCTCTTTAGCGAGAGCCTGTCCGGCAAGAATTGCTAAATGCCCACCAGCGCTGTGTCCCATCACCACGACTTCGCGTTCGCTTGCTTGCAACGGTGGCCGCGTTAACGTCACCAGCAGCGCTTGGAAAACATCTTTAAACGTACCTGGCCAGCCGCCGCCCTCATCACCGGTGCGGCGATATTCGATACTTGCGACTTCATAGCCCGCTTGAGCTAGGGCTTGTGCCGCGGGACGCGTGTGCGCGATGTCGTAGGCGTTGAGCCAGCAACCGCCATGAATGAAAACGATTAAAGGCGCCATTGCATCGGCGTTGAGGGCTGGCCAATGCTCGACGAATTGTAACGGATCATCACCGTAAGTGAAGGTGGTGTAGGGTTCAGAGACCGACAATTCGGTGACGCTGGTATAGCTCACATTGGGACTGACGAGTTCGTCAGCAACAGTTGGAGTGGCGAGCAAAGCCGCCGCAATTAAACTAGTGAAATTGACTTTCATTGTTGAAATCGTGCCTCGATGGCTTGGTGTAAATCACGTTTCAGACCGAGCATAAAGACAACTTCCGCAACTACGAACAAAGGTCCAACCGCAAGTCCCATGATGTCGTCGACAAACGCAGGCTTTTTGCCTTCAAAATAATGCCCGATGAATTGAAACACCCAACCAACGACAAATAGACCGATGCCCCAGCTCAGCCATACGGTGGTTGAAAGCGCTGCTACTTGGTTGCCAAGTAAGACGGTTAATGCCAACAAGACCGCCATCAAAATTCCGAGTGGACGGTCAAGTGCGAGATAGAACACCGATGCCAAAATAGCGACCACCAGCGCTGGTGTGATAAACCATGCGCCCATTTCCCACAGCGGGCGAGAGAGCAGAATTTGTATGGCGATGACAATCATCGGAATACCCACCAAGTGGGTGGCAATGTTACGGCGGTCACGATGGTAAGCGGCATAACCCGCTAAATGGTCAGTTATTGTTTTCATAGTGTTGTTCCGTGTTGTGCTTACTGTCACTATACTGTTTTGCTGTCTACTATAAATAGAAAACTAACCAAAAGGAAAACTCATGCGCGATAAATTGGAGCAGCGCTCGTTTCTGGTTTTGCTAATACTGGTGAGCCTAGCGTTTGGTTTTATTTTAGAACCATTTTGGGGCGCTATCTTCTGGGCTTGTGCAGTCACTGTAATTTTCGCTCCCGTGCAACGTCTTATCGTACGCCGTATCGGTGAGCGACCGAATACCGCCGCAGGTATTACCTTGCTCATTTGTATGGCGATTGTTGTCATTCCAGTCATTCTGTTGAGTATGGCCTTCGTTAGCGAAGGCGTACAGTTCTACCAACGCGTTGAAGCCGGTGAAATCGATCCAAGACAAATCTTGCAGCGGCTACGTGATGCCTTTCCTTGGATTGATACGCTCTTGGTTGAATTTGGTATTGATACCAACAATCTAAAAGAGCGGATTTCGGACTGGATGGTGTCGGCGTCGCAATTCTTAGCCAAAGAAACCTTTAGCATCGGTCAGAATACATTTAGCTTTTTAATTAGCTTGGCGCTGATGATGTATCTTACGTTCTTCTTGCTACGCGACGGCGAACAGTTAGTACACCTTATCGTCAAAGCACTGCCATTAGGTGATGAGCGTGAGCATGCCTTGTTCCAGAAATTCGCTGAAGTGACCCGCGCAACGGTCAAAGGCAACCTAGTGGTCGCCATCGTGCAAGGTACGCTAGGCGGCATTATTTTCTGGATATTAGATATCCCCGGGCCGCTGTTATGGGGCGTAGTGATGGCCTTCTTATCGCTGATTCCTGCTGTAGGGGCGGCGATTATTTGGTTCCCAGTTTGTATCTACCTATACGCTACCGGCTCGTGGATAAGTGCAACCGTACTCTTGGGCTATGGTGCTATTGTCATTGGCCTGGCCGATAACGTGCTACGTCCCATTCTGGTGGGTCGCGATACCAAACTGCCTGATTATGTGGTGCTGTTCTCAACCATTGGTGGTATCTCGCTATTTGGCATCAATGGATTCGTCATAGGTCCATTGGTGGCCGCATTATTTATGGCCACCTGGCAAATCTTTATGAAAGACTTTAATGGCGAACTTTAACGATGCGCTAGGGTGGGGCGGTGATAACCGCCGCTCAACCCTGGCTTACTAAAGACCCACTGCCACAGTTGCAAGTCGCGAGCCCGAAAAGCACCGGCACAGGACAACAAATAATAACGCCACATGCGGTAGAAAGTTTCGTCATAACTGGTTTTAAGTTGTGACCAATTGCGCTCGAAGTTCTGCCACCACGCCAGCAAAGTCGTATCATAATCAGCGCCAAAATTATGCACATCTTCAGCACAGAATAAATCACGAGACGCCCGGTCGATGTGTGCTAAGCAGGG
This sequence comes from Pseudidiomarina salilacus, assembly GCF_047323925.1. Lineage (GTDB taxonomy): Bacteria > Pseudomonadota > Gammaproteobacteria > Enterobacterales > Alteromonadaceae > Pseudidiomarina > Pseudidiomarina salilacus. The sequence continues at coordinate 138,630 of NZ_CP178753.1, read as the reverse complement.
TAGCTCGCCATTTGGGAAGATGTATTTGTTGATCCATGGATCGGTGCCGCGCACATCTCGATTCCTGCCAATGGTGTGTAATAAAAACAAGCCATCACGTTGCAAACAGCGCTCCACCACTTGCATAAAGGTGCGGTAATTCTTTTGTCCAACATGTTCGAACATGCCGATACTGACGACTGCATCGAAGGGCTCATTGAGCGCACGATAATCTTGTAAACGGAATTCAACGGGAAGGCCCTCGCACAAACGCTTACCGAGTTCGACTTGCGCCTCGGAGACCGTTACACCAACGCAGCGCACTCCGTAATTTTCTGCTGCATATTTCATAAAACTACCCCATCCGCAGCCGATATCGAGTACGCGCATGCCTGGTTGCAACTGCAACTTGCGGCAAATGAGCTCGAGTTTATCGCGTTGGGCATCCACCAGATTGTCTGCTTGCTGCCAATAGCCGCAGGTGTAGACCATACGCTCGTCGAGCATGGCTTGATACAGGTCATTGCCCTTGTCGTAGTGATGCTGGCCAACTTGCCAAGCGCGTTTACCTGCTTGCAGATTCAGTAGTCGTGCTTTTAGGTGATGCCAGAAAAATCGCGCGGGTTGAATGTGTGCACCGATATTGGCGCGGAGCACGCGGTGGAAGAATTCATCTAGCTGCTCACAATCCCACCAGCCGCGCATGTAGGCTTCGCCCAAACCTAGATTACCGCGCGCCAAAGTCTGCGCGTAGAGTTGTGTATCATGTACTTGAATATCCCACGGCCGTGCACCATTGATGATAACATCGGCTTCACTCAGTAAATTCTCAACATAGGCTTGTGATCGCATACATCGGCTCCTTTTTTCTCATAAGTGTAGCTAAACTAGAGAATTTCGCCGACTACCGCAGGGTACTACTAGCTTAGTTCGATTCGTTCTAAACTTTAGCTTGCGATACACGTCAGCTTTTCTGACACTCAGGTATGAGGCAACAGATGAATAAATTGAAGATAAGCATACTCACAGCGCTACTAGGTTGCACTGCTCTGCTCAGCGGTTGTACTAGCACCCCTGAGGGTTTCAGTGCCGAGCAATTAGCGCAAGCTGATCAAGTTCGCTTCGTAAAACCGTATGAACTGACGCGAACCGATGTGCGCTATAACGCGGTTGGTGAAGTGAGCGGTGAGTCGTGCAGCAGTCAAGTGAGCGGTGGCCCTGCGTCACATAATGCCGCGTTACTGCAGCTCAAACTTGCTGCCGCCCAACGCCAAGCTGACACTGTGGTATTGCAAGGTTGCCAGCAAACTGCTGGCGCGGGGTGCGATGAAAGATGGCTATGCACGGGCGCAGCTTATCAGCAAATCAACCAAAACTAGTCAAGGAGTACAGCATGCGAGTAGCGCAGCGTTCAACAGATTTGATTGGGCAAACGGATATGATCCGTGTGCGCTCACTGTCGGAACTTACCGGATGTGATATTTGGCTGAAATTAGAATCGCAAAATCCTGGTGGTTCAATTAAAGATCGCGCCGCTTATCAGATGATTAAAGACGCTATGGATAGCGGTGAGCTACAACCCGGTATGACGGTCGTCGAGGGTACCGCAGGCAATACCGGCATTGGACTTGCGGTCGTTGCGCGGGCGCTAGGTCTGAAAATGTTGGCGGTAATGCCGAATGACCAAACACCTGAAAAAGAGCGCATGATTCGGCTTCACGGCGCAGAACTGAAAACCGTCGCCCCAGTTCCCTTCAAAAACGATAATCACTTCTACCATACTGCACGTCGCATCGCCGCTGAACGCGATGATTGTTGGTGGGCCAATCAATTTGAGAACACGAGCAACGCGCGTGCGCACTATCTCGGAACCGGGCCTGAAATTTGGCAACAAACTGAAGGTGCGGTCGATATCTTAGTGTCTGTCGCAGGCACCGGCGGTACTATTGCCGGCAACTCCATGTACCTGAAAGAGCGCAATGAAAACGTGCAGGTCTGGTTGGCTGATCCTGACGGTTCTGGAATTTATAGTTACCTCAAGCAAGGTGAATACATCAGTAACGGTAGCTCATTTACTGAGGGTATCGGTATCATGCGTTTGGTCGAGAACTTTAAGCAAGCGCGGATTGATGCTGCAGTGAACTTGCCCGACCAAGACTTGGTCAGCTTATCGCGCTTTGTACGTGATCAAGAAGGTATCGTGCTGGGTAGTAGTTCAGCTTTGAATCTTGCCGGTGCTCTGCAAGCTGCGTTGCTGCACGGGCCGGGCAAAACGATCGTGACCTTCGCTTGTGATCTAGGTGAGCGTTCGGCGAGCAAGCTTTACAGCGAAAGTTACTTACGTCAGCGCGGCATGAATATTGAGCCAGAACCCATTCAAGAGTTGCTGGCACGCTATCGCGACCAAGGTGAACGCGTCTGGTACGCGGCTAGCGCAAGCTAAGCCGCATCCGGTAGCCGTCCGTGCCATCTGGGTAATAGTCTGGCAATACATCAACGACTTCAAAATCATAGCGGCGATAGAGCTCAATCGCCGCTTTATTGTCGGTTTTCACTTCCAATGAAAGCGCACTTGCGTGCTGATCAGTAGCCTGCTGAATAGCGTGTTCAAGCAATAACTTACCGACTCCTTTGCCGCGCGCCGCCGCAGCGACAGCGATGGAATACAAGCGCCAAATTTTGCTATTACTGCGCGTCAATAACAGACTATAGCCAAGCAATTGAGCCTGTTCGCGACACACGAACACGTGGGCACTATGTGCTTTTAATAAGCGCTGAAAGCTACGTCGTCCCATCTGGCTGTAATCAAAAGTTGCAGCCTCAAGTGCGACTAGCTCGTTCAGGTCGTGACTCGTCGCACGACGTACCTCTAGCGCCATTATTTTTCGTCCAAGCGACGCGCAAAATCACGCATGATGATGTGATACAGTTCATCGCCGAGCAATAAATCTTCAACGCCCGAATCAATTGACGGGTTATCATTGATTTCGATAATCACCGGTCCTTTGTGCGTCACTTTCATATCGACACCATAGAGGCCATCACCAATCAGGCGTGTCGCTTGCAAAGCGGTTTTTACAACTTCTTTCGGTACCTGATGCACACCGACGGTCTCAAACCCACCCGACTTGCCGCGACTGCTAGCACTGGCATGGTTATAGATTTGCCAATGGTTGCGCGCCATCAAATACTTACAGGCGTAAATCGGCCTATTATTCAAAACGCCAATGCGCCAATCAAAATCGGTACGGACAAACTCTTGAGCTAATAAAATCGTCGATTTTTTGAAAAGTTCGGCGGCGATCGCCCTAAGTTCGTCGATATTCTCGGCTTTTTCGACACCGATAGAAAATGACCCGTCAGGAATCTTCAACACCACTGGGTAGCCCATGCGCTCGCCAATCGCTTCAAAATCGATGTCTTGCTGACTTAACAATAATTCGGTGCGCGGCGTTGGAATCTTGTGCTTATCGAGCAACTCTTTCAAAAATACCTTGTTCGCACACTGCAAAATAGAATGGGGCGCATCTATCACCACCATGCCATTGGCTTCGGCTTTTTTCGCAAAGTGGTAGGTATAATGGTTGATGCGCGTTGTTTCTCGAATGAATAGTGCATCATATTCCAACAAACGGTTGTAATCGTCGGCAGTAATGAGCTCGGCATCGATATCAGCATCGCGTGCAGCTTTAATAAAGCGCTGTAGGGCTTTTTTGTCGCTGGTCGGAATGGGTTCGTTAGGGTCATGTAAGATCGCTAAATCATAACGGTACTCTTTCGGTGACCGAGCCTTGCGCCACACACGCTTACTGAAGCTATCGAGGGCTTCGCCAAACAGTGTTTGCTGAGCGTCATTCAGTTCCGTTAACTGCCCAGCGTAAAGCCGTTGAATAAACCAGCGGCCTTGATAGCTAAACTCGACCCATAAAATAGGGCATGGATAACGATCAAAAATCTGTCGTGCAAAGCCGCTTAGTTGCGGATGTTCGCTTTGGCCGAAACAAATCAATACGCGATGAGGTTCTTGTTGACCTTGTTGACCAAGGTATTTATTGATTTGTTTGTCGGTATTCGCCGGCAATAACAACTGGTAGTGCGAGAAATTCGCTAAGTCGTTAATGGTGGTGACCGACGGCATCACTCGTTGACCACGCGCCTCGGCGAGCAAACTGACATAGTAGCCGGTAGATAGATAGCTGAGGTCGCCACACAGATTAAGAATCTGTGCGCGGGTATTACTGTTTTGCTGCAGTAAGTATTCACTAGCAGTGACAGTGGCTTGGCTTGGGTAATAAGGTTGCCAATCCGTGATGTCATCAAGGATGACGAGAGCAGCGTTTTGCATGAGAACTCCAATGGAAATTTGCGCGCATATTTACGGCTAAATTTACGAAAACACAAGCAAAATTTTCAGAAAGCTTTACTAAAAAAGGGTAGCAGATCTAGCGCATTACGCTATGCTTTTAGCAAAACATAGGGCAAGGAGAATGAGGATGCTCACGTTGTTGGCTCGTTTGCTGCGAGCGTTGAATTCGGAATCGGGTGCTTGGGCGCTCGCTATCGCCTTTGTGTTAGGGATGATCATGGGTTTTACGCCGCTCTGGCGTGTGCATAACCTGCTGATTTTGCTCATCGCATTATTGTTCCGCGTGAACTTGTCGGGCTTTATTTTGAGCTTTGTCATCTGTTCAGGAATTGCTTACTTACTGGACCCAGTATTCCACAGCGTTGGTTTTGCCATTTTGTCTGCCGAAAGCTGGCAGCCGGTGTGGCAAAGCATGTACGAATCGGCATTTTGGCGCGTGGTGCAGTTCCATCACACGATCACGCTCGGCAGTTTGGTGTTGAGTATCGCTTTCGCTCCCGTTTTAGCGTTGGTGAGTTTCTGGATCGTCAGTCAGTATCGCAAACGCATCCAAGCTTGGTTCAATCGCCTACGCATCGTACAAGCAATGAAGGCTAATCGCTTTTGGGCAATTTATACGGAATTAAGAGGGTCATAATATGGAACAGCATACTGTCCGTCGTAGTGCTTTTCGTTGGCCTGGGCTGGTTGCGTTCATCGTAATCGTCGCGCTTATTGCTGCGTTTTCTTGGTTGTTACTCGATACGATCTTGAAATGGTCGTTGGAGCGCAGCTTAGGAACATTAAATGGTGCCGAGGTAAATATTGGCTCAGTTGAGCACGAATGGGTACCACTCACCGTTAAAATTACCGATATTCAAGTAACGGACCCTGCGCAACCTGAATACAATCGTGTGGCTGTCGGCGAAGCAACGGGCGTGGTCAATTGGGAACAGCTCATCCTTGGGCGTCTGCACTTTGAAGATGTGGTCAGTACCGGCATTCGTGTGCATACCCAGCGCGACAGCGCCGGTGATGTCTATCAAGTGCCTGATAAGTCGCAGTTAGAAGGCTATTTTGGTGCTGGTATGGAGCAGCTACAACTCGCAATGCCCTCGCTAGACGAGGTCATGGAGCGTGTTGACCTGCGCACCCCCGCTGCAATTGCATCTGCTCGTGAAAGTTTTACTACGCAAAAGCAACGGGTCGAGGATGTGCTGTCCAAGTTGCCATCTAAAGAGGCGCTTTCTGAATATGAGCAACAAGTAAAAGCGCTGGGCGAAGGTGATGTCAGTACACCGCAACAGTTAGCCGAGCGGCGCGAGCAATTCGAGAGTTTGAAAGAGCAGTTCCGTGCTGACCAAGAGGCTCTTGAAGAGTTCAAACAAGTGGTGAGTACGGCGGTTGACGATTTGAAGGTACAAATGGAAAACGTCAAAACTGCGCCGCAGCAAGATTTGGATCGTGTTGGCGAACTGATGCAGCTGAACAGCCAAGGTTTGAGCGAAATCACTTCGGTATTGTTTGGTGAGCAAGCGCAACGCTGGGCGGATTATATGCTACTCGCTTACAGTCAGCTGGCGCCAATGTTGCAGCGTTCGGCCGATGAAACTGTCGTCAAACCGCCACGTGGTGAGGGTATCTGGTTTTCGTTTACCGATGCCGATGCACCACCTGACTTCTTGATTAAACAAGCACGCACGGAATTTGCCATCGGGCCAACCGTGCTGGATGTGAACTGGGAAAACATTACCCATCAACATGAACAGCTAGGTCAACCGACTACGTTTCGTGCGCGTGGTGAAAACAACGATTTATGGAATGTATTGCAGTTGAATGGTGAGTTAGCGCTTACTGCATCGGGCATCGATGCTCGGCAGCAATGGCTAGTGCAGGGCGTGAATCTGGCACAGACCGCGCTGAGTGAGCGTAGTGAACTAGCTGCGACACTGGTATCTGCCTTACTCGACAGTGAAGGCAATGTGGCATTGCGAGATAGTCAGTTCGACGGTACCGCGATTTTACGCTTAGCAGATATGGCGATCGAAGCGAACGCTGAGAATCAATGGGCCCAGGTGATCGCAGAAGCGCTGGAAACGTTGCAACGGCTCGATATTAATGCCGATATTAAAGGTGCATTGTTTGAACCCGACTTCTCGTTGCGCTCTGATTTAGATCGACAACTCGGACAAGCCCTTAAAACAGCAGCACTCGATGCCGCTGAAGGCGAGCTAGGTGAATTGCGGCAGCGACTGAGCTCGCAATCCAATGGCTTTGTCAGCGAATACCAAGATGAGTTGGGTGAATTAACCAGCTTGCTTGGTGATGCCGAGAATCGTCAAGAGCGACTACAAAAGCTTTTAGAAGCGCAGTTACAAGACCAGCTCGAGGATAAAGTGAAAGATCGGCTAAAAGGCCTTTTGGGCGGTAATTAAACAAAAAACCGAGGCAAATGCCTCGGTTTTTTATTTGCGTAACAGGCTATTCAGATTCAATAAAGGTTTTGAGTGTTTCAGCTTTGCTGCCAATACTAAATAACCCATCTAAGTGACCCCATACACCTTCGATTTCCTCGTATTGCGGCTCTTGTCCTTGTTCCTGCAGAGCTGCTACTGCTTGTTGTGCAAGGTAGGGTTGCAGCAATAAGTCGTTGCTAGCCGGCAAAAACAGCGTTTTCGCCTGTACTTTGGCCATGCCGCTTGCGAGGCTGTCTTCATGACCGGCAACGAACAGCTGGTTGGCGCGAACTAAATAGAGTAAGTGATTACCATCAGCGAGGGGCGCGCGCACTGCTGAGTTGGCGAACAAATAGTCGAGTACCGGTGAACTGTTGGTGACGCTCTCTAACATCGCTTTTGGCATGACCTCAGGTTTCGGCGCACGCATATTCATGATAATCGGATGCATCGCCTGTTGGGTGATCATTGCTAAGGTGCTAGTCACGCCGGTCAACGGGGCATCGCCGTCGTAATAATTGCCATTGTTCCAGTTCGGGTCGTTGCGGATCGGCCGCGCCCAATGTTCCAATGCCATAATGGTCCAGGCGTCCATGGCTCCGGCACCAATCACTGACACCATGCGTTCTACCTTATCTGGATAGGCAACGGCCCATTCCAGAGCCTGTAGCGAACCCATGGAAGCGCCGACCACAGCATGCAGTTGCTCAATACCCAAACTAGCCAACAAGCGCTCTTGTACGTTCACGAAATCACGAATGGTCACTACTGGGAAGTCTAAACCATATGGCTTGCCAGTTGCTGGATTGATGCTAGCAGGTCCAGTCGTGATGACATTGGGGTCGTGAGGAAAGGCGTTGACTAGTGTATCTGAACTGATGACAAAGTACTTGTTGGTATCGATGGCTTTGCCCGGACCGATAATGCTATCCCAGTAGCCAGGTAGTGCATCGTCGGCGCTGTACTTGCCGGCCGCATGACTGTTGCCCGAAAAGAAGTGAGTGATCAGAATCACATTATCTTTTGCTTTAGTCAGTTCGCCATAGCTCTCCCAGCCCACGGTGACCTCAGGAATGGTTTGACCGCCCACGGTGGTGTAATTCTCAAACGTGAACGATTGTTTTTCGACCAACAATGGCGCAGGTTCTGCAGTTTGCCAGGCACTGCAAGCACTACTAAAGCCAATGCTAAGCAGCAATAGGATAAACACGAGATAACGTTGCATAACTAACTCCATTTATGCGTCTTTTGACGCCTCAATTAAATAGTTCTGATAGTGCTTGCGCAGCTCATTTTTGACCAGTTTGCCGGTGCCGGTATGCGGCAGTTCGCTAACAAATACAATATCGTCGGGCATCCACCATTTCGCTATCTTGCCTTCGAGAAAGTCATAAATATCCGCTTTCTCGACTGTGGTGCCTTTGTTGCGAACAATCAGCAACAGTGGGCGTTCATCCCATTTCGGATGTTTCACCCCAATCACGCAGCTCTCATTGACGGCTGGGTGTTGGCTACTGATATTCTCGATATCAAGAGAACTTATCCATTCGCCGCCGCTTTTGATCACGTCTTTTTTGCGGTCGACCACTTTCATGTAGCCATTCGGATCAATCACTGCGATGTCGCCAGTCGCCAACCAACCATCGGCGAAGGTATCAGGGTCGTCGCGTTGAAAGTAGCTACTGGCTATCCAAGGGCCGCGGACACGTAATTCCCCGCTGGTGACACCATCATGTGGCAGTGGGTTGCCATTAGCATCAACGATCTCCATGGCCACGCCAAAGCAGGCGCGGCCAGCGGTCGTTTGTATGGCATAACGTTGCTGCTTAGGTAGTGCCATCAAACTCGGTTCTGGTGGCGCTGAGCAGGCTAAGGGGCCCGTTTCGGTCATGCCCCAAATGGGCTGCCAATACACATCGTACTGCTCATCGAAAATCTTCACTAAACCCAATGGCGAGGCGGCACCGCCGACACAAACCCGCTCTAGGCTCGGTATCTGTCTCGCGGCTTCGTGTAAATAATTGTGCAAAGTCAACCAGATAGTGGGTACACCAAGACCTACAGTCACATTCTCGCTAGCGATGAGTTCATACATCGCCGGCCCCGACATGCCATTACCCGGCAATACCAGTTTACAGCCGGCGAGTGGTGCAGCATAAGGCGCACCCCAAGCGCCAGCGTGATACATGGCAACCATTGGCATGAGTACGGTATCAGCGCGCAAATCAAGTAGCTCAGCACTTGCAGTCGCCTGCGCGTGCAGCACCATGGCGCGATGCGAGCTGAGCACGCCTTTAGGATGTCCGGTGGTACCCGATGTATAGCAGAGCAAAGCGGCACTATCTTCGTGCAGCGCTGGCCAATTATAAGCCGTTGATTGCTCATGCAAAAGTTGCTCGTAAGCATAAAGTTTTGGCTGGCACTCAGCTAGCATCTCTCCTTTGCTATCGGCAAGCACAATCACGCCACGTAACTGTGGTACTTGGTCGACAACGCTGGCGGCGAGTTCGGCAAAACAAGCGTCGACAAACAGCCATTGCGCCTGCGCATCATTCAAGATCCATTCGATCTGTTCGGCAAATAAGCGTGGGTTCACCGTATGCAGCACCGCACCGATACCGCTTACGGCGTAATAAAGTTCCATATGCCGGTAAGTATTCCATGCCAGCGTTGCCACGCGATCGCCTGGCTGTACGCCAAGTTTGTCAAGGCTGTGGGCAAGTTGACAGCTGCGCTGGTAACACTCGGCGTAGCTGTAGCGGTGGATGTCGCCTTCAATCCGGCGACTGACAATTTGTTGCTGTGGATGCCGGCGCACCGCGTGCTTCAGCAAATCAATAATGAGCAGTTGGCTCGCCTGCATAGCGCCGGCGAGCTTAGGTTGGTTTTCTTCAGTGGTCGCAAACATCGTTACAGCCCTAACGTCTCTTAAAATAAATTAAATAAGGCAATGGCCACGCTCAAACCAATGAACGGCACGACCACGGTGACCGCGGCTACTGGCCAGTAAGCGGCTTGGTGTGTCTCGTTACAGATCGCGCGAATGGTCGTCACCACGTAGCCGTTGTGCGGCAATGAGTCCAGTGCGCCGGACGAAATCGCGACAATACGGTGCAACTGGTCAGGATTGACGCCTTGATCCAAGTAATGCGGGCCTATCTCAGGTAGGGCGATTGCTTGGCCGCCTGAAGCTGACCCCGTTAGACCAGCGATGACACTGACCGCAACCGCGGCACCAATCAGTTCGTTACCAGGTAAACTGGTCATCGCGGTGACTGCTTCTGCGAAGGCTGGTGTGACTTTCGCAATACTGCCAAAACCCACCACCGCAGAGGTGTTACCGATGGCAATCAGTGCTCCGGTAGAGGCCTCGCCAATGGCTTTGGACATATTTTGAAAGTGACGAAAGTTAATAATGGCGATAGCAATAACGCCACCACTCAAGGCAATAATCAGGGCGTTCTGTTTTAACTCTTCATGGAATAAAAAGCTAAGCGTCAGCACCACCATTAACGGTACCAAGCCACTGAGCGGCGAAGGCAGGTCACGTTCCACCAGTTGCGGATCGCCAGTGCGATTATCGAACTTTTCACCGCGGTCGACGGCTTTTTTGATCATTTTGGTGAGCCACCAGTAACCGATAATGAACATCAGTACTGCGACCACCATAGAAACTTCCCAAGCAGCGTAGGGTGAGGTGCCGAGATACTGAATCGGGATCCAGTTTTGAATTTCGGGAGAACCAGCTGAGGTCATGGTGAAGGTCACTGAGCCAAATGCTAACGCCGCGGGGATAAAACGCCGTGGCAAGTTCGCATCTTTAAATAGCGACAAGGCCATCGGATACACCGAAAACGCCACAACGAATACGCTCACTCCGCCATAGGTCAGAATCGCACACGCTAAAACCACCGCGAGTACAGCTTGCTTCTTACCGAGCTTAGAGATAATCCAATCGGCAACGCTATCGGCTGCGCCAGTATCTTCCATAAACTTACCGAACAATGAGCCGAGTAAAAACATGAAGAACCAGGCTGCGACAAAGCTGGCGAAGCCATCCATGTAGGCGCTGACAAAATTAACTTCGCCTTGAAACAGTGGCACGCCACTGGTGAGGGCAACAACGACAGCACATAAAGGCGCGCTGATAAATAAGTTCATGCCACGGAGCGTGAGCACAATCAGCAGCACCAAGCCGCCAATAAGTCCGATCATGCTTAACATGGATTACCTCTTTTTATTATTTTGGCTTTAAGCGATGGCAACATCATGCGTGAGTCACGCTAGAAATTACATAGTACTAACGTACAGAATACAAATGCGAGACTTTAGGCTAGGGTAACGATGCTACAAATCTAACAATAACAGTAACCGGGAGAATGACACCATGAGTCAACCCAAGTTTCGCCATTCATTACTCGCATTAGCTATTGCCTCAGTAGTGAGCTTGCCTGCATACGCGCAGGACCAACAGAACAACGAAGAAAACGAGATGGAAGGCCTCGAACGTATCGAGGTAACCGCTCGTCGTAAAACTGAAAGTCTGCAAGAAGTACCCGTATCGGTATCTTCTTTTGGAGCAGGCGATCTCGACACCATCGGTGCTGAAGATATTACCGAACTACAGCAACGAATTCCGAACGCGACTATTCAAGTCAGCCGTGGCACCAACTCAACACTTACAGCTTATATCCGTGGCGTTGGCCAACAAGATCCGCTTTGGGGTTTTGAGCCAGGCGTTGGTGTTTACATCGATGATGTTTACGTTGCTCGTCCGCAAGGTGCAGTGCTGGAAGTCTTTGATATCGAACGCATTGAGGTGCTTCGTGGTCCACAAGGAACACTGTATGGCAAAAACACCATTGGTGGTGCGTTGAAATATGTGACCAAAGAGCTCACTGGTTATGATGAACTCGCGATTCAGGGTACCGTTGGTAGCTTTAATCAACGTGACCTGAAAATCTCTGGTCAAACCGCCTTAAGCGATAACTTCTTCGTGGGTGCCGCTGTTGCTACCTTGCAACGCGATGGTTTTGGCGAATACCGCAATACCGGTGAAGAAAACTATAACAAAGACCTGATGACCTATCGTTTATCGGCCAAATGGCTGATAAATGACGATATGGATCTGAAGTTCTCGTACGACAACACCGAAGACGAATCCAACTCAAAAGGCGGACATCGTTTATTAGCTTCTGCGGTTACGGGGCAAGAACCTTACGACAATGTTTATGATTCCAATACGGCCATGCCGGTTGCTAACATTGTTGAAACTGAAGGCATGTCACTGACTTTCAATTGGGATATTGATGCCAACTGGGGTTTTAAATCGATTACCGCGCAGCGTGAAGGTTACACCGACACCAACATCGACTTTAACTCGACCGGAGAGCCAATTTTCATGGTGCCGGCGATTTATGAAGATGAGCAATTCACCCAAGAATTCCAGCTAAGCTACACCAACAACAATGACTTCGACTTCGTCGGTGGTGTTTACTATTACGACGGCGAAGCTTGTGGTGTGTTTGGCACCGTGTTACCGCTTTACCTTGCCGCGTTAGGTGGTGTGACCGTTGATAACGGCGGATGTGTCAAAACCGATAGCTTTGCGGTCTATGGTCAAGGTAACTATGACCTTAACGATGACTGGACGCTGACCCTGGGTGGTCGTTACACCAACGACGAAAAAGAAGCTGATGTGTTCCGTTACACTTATTTAGGCGTACATTACATCAACGATGCTGGTCTCGCTACACCTTATGATCCTGCGCAAGTTCGCGCTGCCTTTGGCGACCCGTTTGCGGTCAACTCTGAGTTTACCAGTGGCGGTGACTGGTCACGCTTCTCACCGCATGTGGCACTGAATTATCAAGTTAACAACGACCTGATGTTCTATGGTAGCTACAGTAATGGCTTTAAATCTGGTGGTGTCGATATGCGCGCCGATAAGTCGTTGAACCCAACGATTGACGAGCCGTACGATCCAGAAGTGGTCGACACCTTTGAGTTCGGTATGAAATCAGAGCTACTCGACGGTCGCATGCGGTTAAACAGTGCGGTGTTCTTCTCTGACTACACCGACATGCAGGTTACCGTGCAGCGCGTCGTAGAAGCTGGTATTTCATCACAGGTCCTGAACGCGGGTGAATCAACCGTAAAAGGCTTTGAAGTTGAAACTGTATTTGCGGCAACGGATAGCTTGAACTTTACCGCGATGCTCGGTTACATCGATGCTGAGTTTGACGCGGTGGTCTACACCGAGCCAGCGACTGGTGAGACCACTGATGTTACCGATGCATGGTCATTCCAGAACACGCCTGAATTGACTTACAACATTGGTTTCAACCAAACCTTTGACCTCGCTAATGGTCAATTGGTGTGGAGTGGTAACTATGCGTTCCGCGATGATACGCAAATGTTTGAAGCGCCATCACCGCTGGATCAAGATAGCTACGGCTTGTTGAATACCAGCTTGATGTGGTACTCAAACAGTGGTCAATGGAGCGTAGGTTTACACGGTAAAAACCTTACCGACGAAGAGTACCGCGTAGGTGGTTACAACTTCGGTCCAACCTTCGGCGATGACGCAGTGGTGGCCTACTATGGCGACCCACGTACTGTCTCCCTGACTGTGGGGTATAAGTTCTAACTCCTCACATCCTCAGCGATTGCGTGTGAACTGCGCGCAATCGCTGACTTTTTACTCTGGACGCGCTAGCATGGTTGCACCTATTTCAACAACACAGACCCCTATGGCTCGCGCAGTAATTGCAGATGATCATCCCCTATTTCGTGCCGCGCTCAAACAAGCGTTAGCCGAAACTCTCTCCACCGATATTGAAGAAGCGGCAAGTTTCGAACAACTGCTACAGGTGCTCGACCAACAGCCACAGCTTGAACTCGTCCTGCTCGATTTATCGATGCCAGGCAATAAAGGCTTAACCGCACTGACGTCGTTGCGCAGTCGCTATCCTGATGTGTTAGTGGTAGTGGTGTCAGCCAACGAACAACTGGCGGTGATTCGGCAAGCCATGGCCTTTGGTGCGAGTGCTTATATCCCCAAGTCGATGCCGTTGGCGGAACTGCAGCAGGCAATCCACACCGTCCTCGCTGGCGATACTTGGTTGCCCGCCCATTTGATCGATGCCGTGCGCGCGGAAACCCCTACGGGTGCGCATGACTTCGCGGCGCGATTGGAGTTATTGACGCCGCAACAATACCGCGTGCTGGAATGCCTTGCTGATGGCTTGTTGAATAAGCAGATTGCTTATGAACTTAACGTGCAAGAAACCACCATTAAGCAGCATGTGTCGGCGATTTTGCGTAAATTAGAAGTTACCAATAGAACTCAAGCAGGCATTATCTTCAAGCAAATGCTGAGTGTGCCGGATGACAGCGAACACGGCTAATTTAAGTAGCGTTTTAACAGCCGTCGTAATGCAGCCGGTTTGAGTGGTTTCGGTGTGAAGCCAGCGGCGGCTGCAATTGCTTGTTCACGTAATTCTTCATCTGGGTCAGCTGAAATAATAATAGCCGCTAGTTGCGGCGCATTGAGTTGGTCACGTAACCAATGTAGCACCGCGATACCGGTATCTTGCGCATCTAAGTGGTAATCCAGAATTAATAGATCAGGTTGTGCAGTGCTTAAATGTTGTTCAAAGCCATTGCGCTCGCTTGCGGTTACCACCTCAGCACCCCAGCCGCTGAGCAGTTGTTGTACAGCGCTGAGCATACCGGGGTCGTTATCGATGAGCCAAATCTGCTTGCCCTGCAGAAAATGATCATTGGCCTTGGTGTTGCTCAGCGACAGTTGCTCGCGCTTGGCTTGCCAGTGACGCACCGGTAAGCGCAAGCTAAAACGCGTGCCGCGACCGACTTGTGAAGTGACATTGAGTGGAATCTCGAGCAGCTTGCTTAATCGATCGACAATGGCAAGACCTAGTCCGATACCGGGGTTATCACCTTGCGGACTCACTTGATGGAACTCTTCGAAGATGGCCTGTAATTGGTCACTTGGAATGCCCTTGCCGGTATCGATAACGAAGAGTTCAACTTGCTGTCCGCGACGCCGGCAGCCGACCAGAACTTTGCCCCTTTGGGTATAGCGCACAGCATTCGATAAGAGATTCTGCAGCATCCGACTGAGCAACTTACGGTCGGTATATACCTGCGCTGAGCATGGCACAAAATCGATCTGTAGCCCTTTGTCGGCAGCAATGACCTGCTGTGCTTCTACTACTGGCCGCAGCACGTCATTTAGTGCTACGACTTGTTTATTCACCGGCAAGTTACCAGCTTCAAGGCGGGTCATATCTAGCACCATGGTCAGCAGTTCTTCGGCGTTTTGCAGCGATTGTTGGATTTGTCGCGCGAGCAGTCCTTGCTCACCTTCAAGCCGCTGTTTGAGCATGTCACAAAACAAAGTGGCGGCGTTGAACGGCTGCATTAAATCGTGACTGACTGCGGCGAAAAATCGCGATTTACTTTGGTGGGCACGTTCCTCGGCTTGTTTGGCGGCAAGCAACTGTTGCGTACGGTCGGCGACCCGCTGTTCGAGTTCACGGTTGATTTGTTCGAGTTGTTGCTGGGCTTGTACCAGTTCGGTGATGTCGGTGTAAGTAGTGACGAAACCACCGCCAGGCATAGGTGCCCCTTGCAGTTCGATGTGAAGTTCGCCCTGTTGACGCTGATAGCGGTAGGCACTTCCCGAGCGCAGATAATTTAAACGTTTGGTGATTTCAGCTTCAAAATCCGCCGGTTGTCCATCCCCAATCAGTCCTCGCTGAGCGTTATAGCGCAACAAGTCCGCGACCGGCATACCCGCCTGCAAAAAACCTTGCGGGTAATGAAAAATAGCCTCGTACCTTTGGTTCCAGGCGACCAGCCGTAGATCTTGGTCGACCACACTAATCCCCTGCGGAATGTTCTCCACCGATGCCTGCAGTAGTTCGCGATTGAATTGATACAGCTGTGAGGCTTGCGTTGCCCAGTTGACCACTTGCGCAATAGGTAGGTCGGGTTGCGAGGTAATGGCATCGAGCAGAATCCGACTGGCGGAACTACCAATCACGGCGGCAAGTTCCCGTTCAACACGCAAGACAATGTGGGTGGGGACCCAGTCATCGTTGGCGGCGCTCATTAAATCGAGTTGCGTGCGCTGTTGCAGGCGCTCAATTTCGACACTATCAAAAAAACGTGCAAGTACTTGGCGCAGCCGCCCCCAACTAATAGGTTGTTGCACCGCATTGTTGGTCTCTAGTGAGTTAAGCCAACGGCCATGATTTTCGATGGCGCGCTTGGGCAATAGCCAAGAACCCAAGACATAGAGCCCCAAATTCGCCCCGAGACTCAACAACACTCCGCTGGCGAGGTCGACATCAAGCAATTGCTGATGCTTGGCAATGGAGGGCCAAAATAACAGCCAAATCCACATCACGGTGCCGATACCTAAGCCCATAACCGCACCGGCAAAATTACCGCGGCGCCACACCAAACCTCCGAGCAATGCTGGCGCTAATTGCGCTAATAGTGCTAAGGAAAGTAAGCCGGCATTGACTAAAGGCAAGTTCGCTTCGGTCAGTTTGTGGAAGCCGAAAGCGAGGGCAATGATGGTGGCAATGGTCGTACGTCGAATGGTTAAAATTTTGCTTGGGGTAAAACTGAGCTTACGCAGTCGGCGGCGCGTTAACTGCAGCCACATGGGCATGATGACATCGTTTGACATCATAATGCTCAGCGCCAAAGTCGCAATAATCACCATGCTGGTGGCTGAAGCAAGACCGCCAATAAATGCGACCCCGGTAATGGCGGGTTGTTCAGCCAACAGCAACAGTTGCAGCATAAAAGTATCTTGGCTCGCCGCAGCGGGAACTAGAAGCAGGCCAGCCAGCGCGATAGGTAAAATAAATAAGTTAATGGCGAATAGATAAAGGGGGAACGCCCAGCGCGCCGTGCGCAGCTCTTCAGGGTCAGTATTTTCGATGTAACTAACATGGAATTGGCGCGGCAAGCAGAACATTGAAATAGCGCCCAGTAAAATGTGGGTGATGTACACAAAATAGCCACTGGGCTGGCCCTGCAGTACCGCAGCGACGCGTGGCTCACTACTCGCCTGAACGATTAAGTCACCCATCCCATCAAACATACCGTACGTGACAAACACTCCGACCAACATGAAGGCACCGAGCTTGACCACAGACTCAAATGCGACGGCGTCCATAAGACCTGAGTGTTGCTCAGCCAAGCTCAAGCGGCGGGTCCCGAACAAGATGGCAAAACCTGTCATAGCGAGAGCGACTAGGGCAGCGACATCGCCGAACCATGGCAGGGGGCGATCGGCTAATCCGGTCACCACCGCAAAGCTGCCAGTAACCGCACGTAGCTGCAGTGCAATGTAGGGCACAATACCGATGAGCGCGAGCACCGCTACGGCAATCGAGAGGCCCTGTGATTTGCCATAGCGATGACTGATAACATCGGCAATGGAGGTCAAGTTTTGCTGCTTACAGGCATTGAGCAGACGCATTTGCACGCGATGGGCGAACAAAAACACGATGATAGCACCGACATAGGTCGGAGCCATCGACCAACCGTAGTAGGCTGATTGCGTAATGGTACCGTAAAAGGCCCAAGTGGTGCAGTGAATCCCTTGCGCTAGGGCATAGCGATAGGGTTTGATTTGATTCGCTGGTTTACGCTCGCCGCGGTAAGCGATGCTGTAAAGCAAAGCAATATAGAGAACGGCGAGGGCGACGGTCAGCGTAGTCGGTAACATGGCAATTTAGCGCGAGTCGCCGTGCTCGTGAAACACTGGAAGATGCCACTGCCAACGAATGGCACCTAAACGTAATAGCAAGGTGACAAAGCCACCCACCAGCAAAGCCAACAAAGCGTTGTAGGGGGCGATAAAAACATAAACGCTGGCGCCAACTAAGCAGGTAGTCGCGTAAAGTTCGCCTTTAAGTACCATTGGCACATCGCGCGCCAAAACATCGCGCAGCATGCCGCCAAAGCATGCGGTAATCATACCCATGACCACACATATCAAAGGTGGAAAGCCTGCTTCTAAAGCTTTCTGTGCACCCATCACGGTAAAAAAAGCAAGTCCGATAGCATCAGCAATGGCGAGCGTTTTTTGGTGAATATAGTCGCGAAAACGTAACCAGATGATGGTGCCAACGGCTGCAACTGCGATAGTGTAAAGGTAGATTGGGTCGTGCGCCCAAAACACTGGGAGATCAAGAATCAGATCACGGGTGGTGCCACCGCCGATAGCAGTCACCGAGGCGAGCACGATGACGCCAAAGCCATCCATGTTTTTGCGGAACGCCAGAAGGGTGCCGGAAATTGCAAAGACGGCGACACCGAGATGATCAAACCAATAAAGAAACAATTCCATGTGCAAGTCGCGTGAATGACCGTAAAAAAGTCAGTTTGGCATGGATTGTTACAGATGCCTAGTGATCGAATGACAAGATCACTCCCCATTAGCGGTTAAATTCGTTAGAATGCGAGACAATTTTTCTAAAAATAACGTGGGAGGGCTTGTGAACTTAAGTTATAACCCCATCTCACTCCTATTCTAACTAACATAAATTTAGAGGGTACTATGGACTTTTTAATCGGCACAGCATACGCACAAGACGGCGCAGCGCAACAAGGCGGCGGTATGGAATTGATTTTCATGCTGGTCATGTTCGGTTTGATTTTCTACTTCATGATTTACCGTCCACAAGCCAAACGTGTGAAGCAACATAAAGAATTGATTGCTGGTATCAGCAAAGGCGATGAAGTGTTGATGAACGGTGGCATGGTAGGCCGTATCACTAAAATCAGTGAAGACAAAGACTTCATGGCGATTGCGCTGGCTGAAGGCGTTGAAGTAACAGTACAGAAAGCGGCGGTAACAGCGGTGCTGCCAAAAGGTACCATGAAATCTCTGTAAGTGAGATTAAGGATTTAACGTGTTAAACAAATATCCGCTCTGGAAAAACCTGATGGTGGTCGTCATTTTGGCGATTGCCGCGCTGTATGCTTTACCGAATATCTACGGTGAAGATTTCGCAGTTCAGGTTTCAGCAACGCGCACCACGAACGTGGATACCCAAACCTTGGGTCGTGTTGAAGATACATTGAGTGAATTGCAAATCACCCCCAAAGCGTTAACGCTGGAAGAGGGCCAACTGTTGGTGCGGTTGTCGTCAGATGCTGAACAGTTGCGTGCGCGTGAAGCAATTTTGCGTGAGTTGGGCAGCGACTATGTGGTCGCACTGAACTTGGCGCCGGCGACACCTGAGTGGCTTGATGCACTCGGCGCTACACCGATGAAGCTTGGTCTTGATTTGCGCGGTGGCGTGCACTTTCTAATGGAAGTCGATATGAACGAGGCAATGCGCAAAATCCTCGGTCAAATGCGCGACACCATTCGCACTGATTTGCGCGAAGAGCGGATTCGTTATACCAGGGTTGAGCGTGATGGAAATGGGGTGTCTGTTACCTTGCGTTCAGCTGAAGATTTTCAGGCTGCGCTGCGCTACTTGGACGGCAAATACGAAGGTTACACGCTGAGCGATAATGAGACGACTCAAGAAATCACCTTGCGTATGACTGAAACCAAGCTTGCCGAAACGCAAGATTACGCCATCTCGCAAAACGTCACTATCTTGCGTAACCGTGTGAATGAATTAGGTGTTGCCGAGCCGTTGGTGCAACGTCAAGGTGCTGAACGTATCGTCGTGCAGTTACCCGGCGTACAAGACACTGCGCGTGCGAAAGAGATTCTTGGTGCAACAGCGACCCTTGAATTCCGCATGGTTGACGATGAGAACAGTGTCCGTGATGCGGAAATGGGTCGTGTGCCTTTTGGTTCAGAGTTATATCCGAATCGTTCAGGCGGCAACGTGTTGCTCAAAGAAGACGTGATCTTGACCGGTGACCACATTGTCAATGCGAGTTCTGGTTTCGACGAAAACCAACGACCACAAGTTAATATCTCATTGGACGGCGTCGGTGGCGATAAAATGTCATTGGCGACGCGTGATAACGTCGGCAAACCTATGGCGACCTTGTTTATCGAGTTCAAAGCGACCGGCGATCGTGACCAAGAAGGTAATATCGTTTTTGAACGGCAAGAAGAAGTCATCAACGTTGCCAATATTCAAACCCGTTTGGGCAGTAACTTCCGCATCACCGGTCTAGATTCGGTGCAAGAAGCACAAAACCTAGCGTTGTTATTACGCGCCGGTGCTTTGATTGCGCCGATTCAAATTGTTGAAGAACGTACTGTCGGTCCAAGCCTAGGCCAAGAAAACATCAACATGGGTATGCAAGCCATCATTTGGGGCTTCGTGCTGGTGTTGGCGTTTATGGTGATGTACTACAAAAAGTTTGGTTTGGTCGCGAACCTCGCACTAGCCTCAAACTTAGTGCTTATCGTTGGTGTTATGTCAATGATTCCGGGAGCTACGCTGACTTTACCAGGTATGGCAGGTATCGTTCTAACTGTTGGTATGGCGGTTGACGCCAACGTACTCATATTTGAGCGAATACGCGAAGAAATTAAGGCGAAACGGAGTCCGCAGCAGGCGATCCATCATGGTTATGATAGTGCCTTGTCAACGATTGCCGATGCCAACATCACAACTTTAATTGTGGCAATTATTTTGTTCGCAGTCGGTACCGGCCCAGTCAAAGGCTTCGCCGTTACGCTTGCGATTGGTATTGTGACCTCAATGTTTACTGCAATTGTCGGCACCCGCGCTGTGATCAATGCGATCTGGGGTGGTAAGCGCATTGAGAAACTGTCGGTTTAGGAGGCCACATGCACGAGTTAATAAAAACGGATAAAACTATTCCATTTATGCGCTTCCGACTGGGAGCGTGGATTATCAGTGGTCTATTGATTATCGCATCAATTGTTTCGTTAGCAGTAAACCAGTTGAACTGGGGTCTCGACTTTACTGGCGGTACCGTCATTGAAGTGGGTTACGAGCGCGAAGCGAACTTAAGCTCGATACGCGAGACGCTTGATGCGAACGGCTTTGGCGGTGCTGTGGTACAGAACTTTGGTACTCAGCAAGACGTATTGATTCGCCTAGAAGCGCAAGAAGGCGAAAAAGCGCAGCAAGTAGGCGATAATATTCTTGCGCTCTTACAAGCCGAAACTGAAGAATCAGTGGTCATGCGTCGCATTGAGTTCGTCGGTCCAAACGTCGGTGAACAGTTGACCGAGCAGGGCGGTTTAGCCATTTTGACGGCTTTAATCTGTATCTTGGTCTATATTTCGTTTCGCTTTGAATGGCGCTTAGCCTTGGGCGCGGTCGGTGCTTTGGCGCACGACGTCATCCTGACCCTTGGGTTGTTCTCATTCCTTGGTCTTGAGTTTGACCTGACGGTTTTGGCCGCCCTACTAGCGGTGATAGGTTACTCGATAAACGATACCGTGGTGGTCTGCGATCGGATTCGCGAAAACTTCCGTAAGTACCGCAATAGCACGTCGGAAGAGACCATTGATGGCGCGGTTACCGATACCATGAGCCGCACGGTTATCACCTCATTAACCACAGTGTTAGTGTTGTTGGCATTATTCCTCCTTGGTGGCGCATTGATTCATGGTTTTGCGACTGCGTTACTGTTTGGTGTGCTGATTGGTACCTACTCATCGATTTATATTGCCAGCTCACTAGCATTGGCATTGGGTGTCAGTCGTGAAGACTTAATGCCACCTGAAATCGAGAAAGAAGGTGAAGACCTAGAGCCGATGCCATAGGGCATCGGCGGTAACCCACACGCTGTAAGGCGAACAACGGAGACAGGATGATGCTTGTTGTATTATCACCAGCGAAGAACTTGGACTACGAAAGCACCTTACCGACTGATGAGTATTCACAGCCGCGGTTGCTTGAATATGCACAAGAACTGGTCGATCGTTGCCAGTCATTGACGCCACAAGAGCTGAGTTCGTTGATGAAGATCAGCGACAAGCTAGCCGGCTTAAATGCCGCTCGTTTTGCTGAATGGCATCAGCCTTTTTCTCCAGAAAACGCCCGCCCAGCAGTGTTTGCCTTTGATGGCGATGTCTATAGCGGCTTACAGGCAGAAAAAATGTCTGCTGAAACAATTGCGTTTGCGCAGGAACATTTACGCATCTTATCGGGTCTATATGGTGTATTACGGCCCTTAGATTTGATGCAGCCCTATCGTTTAGAGATGGGAACCAAGCTAGACACCGCGCGTGGAAAGAATCTTTATGAGTTCTGGGGTAACGTCATTACCGACCAGCTGAATGAAGATTTAGCCGCGATCGATAGCGACATTTTGGTGAATTTGGCGTCGAACGAGTACTTCTCAAGTGTAGAGCCGCGAGATTTGAAAGCTCAGGTGATTACGCCAGTCTTTAAAGATGAGAAGAACGGCGATTACAAAGTCATTAGCTTCTGGGCCAAGAAAGCACGAGGCGCAATGGCGCGCTACATTATGAATGAACGGGTGCAAGACGTTGCTGGGTTAAAACAGTTCAACAGTAACGGCTACCGTTTTAGTCCAGAACAATCGTCAGAACACGAACTCGTGTTTTTGCGCGCCGAGCGCGACCAGTAAGCGTGTTTTTGTTGAAGGAGAACCAAATGAGTTTACTTAACACCCAACAGTCGTCTGCGCCACAGCAACGCGGCAATGTGCTAATTCCGTTGTTGTTGGTCATCGTGTTGGCGGGAGTACTTATTTGGTTTGTGACGCGCGACGATAGCCCTGAGCAGCCGCAACCTGTGCAAGAAATTGCTGCCCCTGCAACTGATGATGAAGAAGACAACGGTTTAGTCGACGAGCCAGCTGAAACAGTTGAGTTAGGTGAGCCTGAAGTCCCTGAAACGCCTACCGTAGCTGAACCTGAGGTAGCTGAGGTTGAGCCAGAAATTGAGTTACCAAGCTTAAACGAGAGCAGCGAAGAAATTCGTTCGCGCATTGAAGCCGAAGAGCAATCGATTGAGCCGTTACGCAGTGAACAACTGATTCGTGATGCTGTGGTGTTTGTTGATAACCTTCGCAACGGCGTGGTGGTGCGAGATGCAGCTCTGATTGAAGGTCCACAAGCTAAGTTTCGCGCCTTAGAGCAAGACGGCAAAATCTATATCGACCCGCGCTCTTATGACCGCTACAACAGTATTGTGGATTGGTTTGTCAGCTTTGACACAGAGGTAATGCTGACCCTAATGAATGATTACGAGCCTCTGGTGCGCGAAGCCTTAGCTGAAATTGGCTATCCTGATACCGACCCAGAAACAGTGATTCTTGATGCTATCGAAGTGCTCAATGCAACACCTTCAGTGGGCACTGTTATCGAACTTAGCGATGAGACAGTGATGTATCGTTATGCGGACCCAGCGTTAGAAGCCCTGCCAGATGCGCAAAAACAAATGCTGCGCATGGGCCCTGATAACATTCGTCGGGTAAAGCTAAAGCTCGAGCAATTGCGCGAAGCACTGACAGCCGCATCTTAATATTAACGAGATAACGCCTGTGACCAAGCAGCCATCGGTTATCCCTGAGCTTATTCCAGAGCACCTGCGCGCACCTTTACCGATCCGTGGCAATCGTTTTAGCCGCTGGGTAGGTCGCGTCGGCATGCGTTTACTGGGCGGTTGGAAAGTTGAAGGTGAGTTACCAGATACACGCCAAGCCATTATTCCAGTCGCACCCCACACTTCGAATTGGGACTTTTTTGTCGGCGTGTTTGTGATGTTAGCGCTTGGCTTGAAGCTTTCTTATTTAGGTAAACACACCATTTTTCGTTTTCCCGTCAATGGGTTGCTGCGCTGGCTCGGAGGGATTCCGGTTGATCGACGCGCGTCACAAGGCGTGGTGGGACAAATGGTAGAGCAGTTTCAACAGCGGCACGAACTCATTCTTGCGCTGGCTCCAGAAGGTACACGTACGCGCGTAACCGAATGGAAGAAAGGCTTCTTGCATATGGCCAAAGCTGCGCAAATTCCAGTCGTACCGGTGGCAATGGACTTTTCCCGCAAAGTGATCGATATCCGCCCGGCGATGATGATCACCGGCGATATTGATGCTGAATTGCAGCGCGTTAAGCAGGCAGTTGCGCACGCGGTCGGTAAAAATCCGCAGCATGCTTGATTGCAAAATTTGTGCTATCATCGCGCCGATTTCTTGATAAGGATACAACCATGAACCTAATTGAAGCTGGCATTGCTGCTCCTGGCAAAAAATTTGCCATTGTCGTTTCGCGGTTTAACCACTTTGTCGTGGATAGCTTGTTAGACGGTGCGGTCAATGCGCTAAAACATTACGGTCAAGTCACTGCTGACGACATCACCGTTGTGCGTGTGCCGGGGGCTTATGAAATGCCGTTGGCAGTGCGTAAATTAGCGAAGTCGGGCAACTATGATGCGATTATCGCAGTGGGCGCAGTGATTCGTGGCGGTACGCCACATTTTGACTTCGTCGCTGGCGAATGCAACAGCGGTTTGAGCCGCGTGATGCACGAATTTGAAGTTCCAGTCGCCAACGGTGTACTGACCACCGACACTATTGAACAAGCAATTGAGCGTAGTGGTACCAAAGCCGGTAACAAAGGTGCAGAAGCAGCTTTAAGTGCTTTGGAAATGGTCAATGTACTTGAGCAGCTCTAAGAGGAAGTAAACGTAATGAAACCAGCTGCACGCCGAAAAGCGCGGAAGTTAGCAGTTCAAGCCATCTATTCGTGGCAACTGAGCGAAAATAGTATGAGCGACATCGAAGCTCAGTTTTTGACCGACAACGATACCAGCAAGTTTGATGCCGAGTATTTCATGGCACTTGTGCGCGGCGTTGCTGGGCAAGCTAAAAATCTCGATGACGCATTGTCGCCGTTTGTCGATCGTCCGATGGCCGAACTCGACCAAGTTGAACGTGCGGTGTTACGCTTGGCGGCCTTCGAATTACGTGATCGCCTCGACGTACCGTACAAAGTAGCAATTAATGAAGCGATTGAGTTAGCCAAGTCGTTCGGGGCCGACGAAAGCCATCGTTTCGTCAATGGTGTGCTTGATAAAGCTATTGATAGCTTACGTCCAGCTCGAGCTTAAAAACGTCTATGAGTGATAGCGGCGAATTTGATCTGATTGCCAATTATTTCACCCATCGCTGGCCAAGCCGCGATGATGTGGTGCTGGGCATCGGAGATGATGCTGCTATTCTTACGCCCGCAGAAAACTCCCAACTAGTGATAGCGACGGATACCATGGTCGCTGGTGTGCACTTCGATCAGCAAACACCAGCCCGCGCCATCGGCCATAAAATTGCCGCAGTCAATCTAAGTGATCTTGCCGCAATGGGGGCAGAGCCCGCGTGGCTGTCGCTCGCACTGACGGTGCCCACGGTTGACGAAGAATGGCTGAATGGCTTTAGCCACGGCTTACGTGAAATTTGCGAGTATTATGACTGCCAGTTGATTGGTGGTGATACCACCAAAGGGCCTTTAAGTGTGACCGTAACAGCGCATGGCTTTGTTCCTGCTGATCACGCGTTACGCCGTGATCAAGCCAAACCAGGTGACTGGATTTACGTGACTGGAACCCTTGGTGATGCCGGTCTGGCACTGGCTGCACAACAGCAGCGGGTACAAATAAGCGACGCGCATTATCGGCGTGTGCTTGAGCGATTGTATTTTCCGACCCCGCGGGTCGCGATAGGTCAAAGCTTACGAGATATTGCCTCAAGCGCGATTGACGTGTCTGATGGTCTACTGGCCGATTTACGCCATATTTTAAAGGCATCGAATGTGGGGGCTCGCCTTGCAGTCGATGAGTTGCCACTTAGCATGGCATTGACCGAGTCAGTGAATGAGGATCAGGCCATTCAGTTTGCCCTCACCAGTGGCGACGACTATGAACTTTGTTTTACCGTGCCAGAAAGTAAGCGTGGTGTCTTTGATACCTTAATGTCACGTCATCCCGCGAAACCGACCTGTATTGGTCGACTGACCAATGAGCCACATAAAATTCGGCTCGAGCACGATGGTGAACAGTGGCAAGGGCAACTCGAGCAACACGGCTATGAACACTTCCGCACCGCCTAAAGTCAGCCCCGCGCTACTGAAAAATCCAATTCACTTACTGTCACTTGGTTTTGGCAGTGGTCTTGCACCAAAAGCGCCAGGTACCTTCGGCACCCTTGTTGCTATTCCCTTATGCTTATTGTTACAACCGCTTGGCGCGCCAATGTATGTGTTAGTTGCACTCGTGGCTGGTTTACTAGGTATTTGGTTGTGTCAAATGACAGCCAGTCGGTTGGGCGTGCACGATCATCCTGCAATTGTTTGGGACGAAATTGCCGGCTATTTGCTGGCGATGGCGTGGTTACCGCCGACTTGGTTTAATCTAATCGCCGCGTTCGCGCTGTTTCGCTACTTCGACATTATGAAGCCGAGTCTTATTGGCTGGTGTGATAAAAACTTACACGGCGGCTTGGGGATAATGGCTGACGACCTTCTTGCTGGCGTTGCCAGCGCACTGGTATTACATGCGGGCCATGCGCTCGCGAATGCGTTCTTCTAAGCCTGCTGCATCAAGCTTGAGCTCGCTGCGGACCTCTTCTTGACTACCGTGTTTAATAAAGCTATCCGGCAGTCCTAAGCAAAGCACTGGCACTAATAGCTGCTGCTCTTGCAAGTGTTCCAACACCGCACTGCCGGCACCACCGCCGATCACGTTATCTTCAACTGTTACCAAGAGTTCATGGTCATGCGCTATTGCAGCGATGAGTTCGGCATCCAATGGCTTTACAAAACGCATGTCGGCAACCGTGGCATCGAGGGCTTCAGCACATGGCATCACATCGTGTAACGCGGTGCCAAAACTGAGTATAGCAACCTTGCCGCTACCTTCGCGCATCACTCGACCTTTACCGATTTCCAATTGTTGTAACTGCGCATCAATAGCAACACCTACGCCATTGCCGCGCGGATAGCGCACAGCTGCAGGTTGTGGCAACAAATGACCGGTGTAGAGCATATTCCGACACTCGTTTTCATCGCTTGGCGCCATCACCACGAGGTTGGGAATACAGCGTAAGTAAGATAAATCGAATGCACCTTGATGCGTTGGACCGTCGGCACCGACAATACCAGCACGATCAATCGCGAACAATACGGGCAGATTCTGCAAGGCGACGTCATGAATGAGCTGATCGTAGCCGCGCTGAAGGAAAGTTGAGTAAATCGCTACCACCGGATGATAGCCACCGATGGCAAGACCTGCACCAAAAGTAACCGCATGCTGCTCGGCGATAGCAACATCAAAATATTGCTCTGGGAAGCGCTGAGAAAATTCGACCATGCCAGAGCCTTCACGCATCGCCGGCGTGACCGCCATTAATTTCGGGTCTTGCTCGGCCATTTCACACAGCCAGTCACCGAACACCTTCGAGTAAGAAGGTGTTTTTGGCTTCTTGCTCGGCAACGATGTGATCGCTGGGTCGAATTTAGGAACCCCGTGATAACCAATAGGATCGTTCTCGGCAGGGGCGTAGCCTTTTCCTTTGCGGGTCACTACGTGCAGGAATTGTGGCCCTTTCATAGTGCGCATATTACGCAAAGTGCTCACCAGTAGGTTGACGTCGTGGCCGTCAATAGGACCTATATAGTTAAACCCAAGCTCTTCAAAAATGGTGCCAGGGGCGACCATGCCTTTCATGTGTTCTTCGGCACGGCTAGCGAGGTGTTGGATGCCTGGCATGCCTTGCAAGAGCTTCTTGCCACCTTCGCGAATCGAGGTATAAAAGCGACCCGAGAGTACGCGTGCCAAATGGTTATTCAAAGCACCGACGTTTTCTGAAATTGACATGTCGTTGTCGTTTAAGATCACCAACATGTTGGGTTTGATGTCACCCGCGTGGTTCATGGCTTCAAACGCCATACCGGCAGTCAATGCACCATCACCAATGATAGCCACAACTTTTTGTTCAGTGCGCTCGCGCTCAGCTGCAATCGCCATGCCTAAAGCGGCACTAATCGACGTACTCGAGTGGCCGACACTTAAGGTGTCATATTCGCTCTCTGGACGCCATGGAAACGGATGCAGACCATCCTTTTGGCGAATGGTGTGTAGCTGCTGTTTGCGACCGGTTAGAATCTTATGCGGGTACGCTTGGTGGCCGACGTCCCAAACCAGTTGGTCATGCGGAGTGGCATAAACATAATGCAGCGCTACGGTCAGTTCCACCGTGCCCAAACCAGAGGCTAAATGACCACTACTTTGGCTTACAGAATTCAAAAGGAACTCACGCACCTCGGCACACAACTGAGGCAGTTGGCGCTCGTTTAGGATGCGAAGGTCGGCCGGATTGTCGATGGTGTCTAGCAACGGATACTGCCCGTGCGTTGAACCAGAAGGTGATGTCATGCGCTTAATGATCCCGTTTCAACAACTGTTCTGCAAATTGCTCTAGTAACGTTGTATTGTAGGGGATTCTCTGCAACGCTTGAAGCGCTTTCTGATGCAATTGCTGAAGCTTTACTTGCGCAGCCTCAAGACCTAACAAGGTAACGTAGGTACTTTTGTTGGCTGCTTCATCCTTACCGTTTGTTTTTCCGAGTGTTTCTGTCGAACTCACGACATCTAAAATATCGTCCTGCACTTGAAACGCGAGCCCTAGCAAGGTGGCAAAAGCGGTGAAATCAGCGTAGTAAGCTTGTGCTTCTTCACTGCCGGCGAGCACACCCAGTTGCACCGCTGCGGTAATTAAGGCACCGGTTTTTAGGTTATGAACCTGTTCTAGTTGCTGCTCGCTCAACTGCTGATTGGTCGCGGCTAAATCGAGTGCCTGACCACCACACATGCCACGGCTGCCACTGGCCCGACTGAGTACCGCTAGCATTTGTAATTGGCGTTGACTAGGCACTCCCAGTGATTGCTCGCTGAGTAACTCGAAGGCGAGGGTTTGCAGCGCATCGCCAGCTAAAATTGCGGTTGCTTCGTCAAACGCACGATGGCAAGTAGGTTGACCCCGACGTAGGTCGTCATCATCCATCGCCGGTAAATCGTCATGAATCAGCGAATAAGCGTGAATGCATTCAACCGCAGCTGCCGCGACATCTAGTGTCGCACGGTCGGCCCCACAGATTTCACCGACGCTGTGCGACAAAAAAGGTCGCACGCGTTTGCCGCCTAGCACTAAGGCATAGCGCATAGCGGCATGTAGATTAGCAGCAGCACTGACACGTTGCTCAAGTTGTTGCTCGAGCATTTGATTGATGTCCTGCCGGTAGCTGTCAAGCAACTGCGTTAGGTTCACGCGTCGCTCGCTTGGTTGTTATCAGTCTCTTCGGCGAACGGCGCTAAGGTCTCGCCGTTTTGCTGTTGTAGCAACTGGCTTACCTTTTGTTCAGCTTGTTGCAATTTTTGCTGACTGACACGAGATAATTTGACTGCGGTTTCGAATTTTTCCAGCGCTTGCTCAAGCGGCAAATCACCTTGTTCTAATTCGACCACAATACGCTCTAAATCTTGAATGGCTTGTTCGAGAGATACATCGCTCATAAGGCTACCTGTTTATCATGGACGGGCACAAGTTACCTTGATTCCGCAACACCGTCAAATCGGTTATACTAGCGCGTTTTTACGCGTCAAAAAGTAAGTTACTGCATGAAATTTGTGATTCGATTACACGCTGAGATCACCATTAAAAGTAAAGGGGTGCGCAAGCGTTACGGTAAGGTTCTGGTAAATAACCTGAAAAAAGTACTGCAACGGGTAGACGTAGGGGACGCTAGTCCGTTAAAAGTGCAATGGTGTTGGGACAGAATTGAAGTTAGCACTGGTGCAACTGACGCCGAAGTTGCTGAGCAAATCAGCACAGAACTACAAAGAATTCCGGGAATCGCTTGGTTCAGTCGCTCTCATGAATTGTTACTCAACGATTGCCAGCAAGCCGATTTCGACCCTATTTTAAACCGAGTGCTTGAGCTGTGGTCGCAGCGTTTAGCAGGACAAAGCTTTGCGGTTCGGGTCAAACGCAAAGGGCAACATGGCTTTCGTTCGCAAGATCTCGAACGCTTTATTGGCGGTGGTATTTTGCAGCAGGTCGGAACCAGTCGCGTGCAGCTGAAACAACCCGACGTAGAGGTGCGAATCGAAGTCGACCACGATATCGTACGCATCTACGGTGACAAACAAGCAGGGCTCGGTGGCTTTCCATTACCGACCCAAGAAACCGTGGTCAGCTTGTTATCTGGTGGTTTTGACTCGAGCGTCGCCAGTTTTCAACTGCTGCGTCGTGGCGCCCGAACCCACTTCTGTTTCTTCAATTTAGGTGGCGATCGTCATGAAACAGGCGTACGACAAACGGCTTATTATTTGTGGGAAACTTTTGCCAGCTCGCACCCGCTAAAGTTTGTCAGTATTGATTTTGCGCCGATTGTCGAAGAAATTCTCACCCATGTCGACAATGGTTTGATGGGTGTGGTGCTTAAACGCCAGATGTTGCGTGCTGCGCAGATCGTGGCCGAGCGGCTAAATGTTGAGGCGCTGGTGACGGGTGAGGCACTGGGCCAAGTCTCCAGTCAGACGTTGAGCAACTTACGTCTCATTGATGAGGCAACCGAAGCATTGGTGCTGCGTCCGTTGATCACCATGGATAAGCAAGAAATCATTAATCTTGCGCAACAAATTGGGACTGCCGATATCGCTCGCAGTATGCCAGAATACTGCGGCGTTATTTCGGTCAAGCCTAATGTCAAAGCACCGCGCGATGAAGTGCTAGCGGCAGAAGCCAAGCTTGATCCCGAGTTACCAATGCGAGTCGTATTGGCGGCAAATATCGAAGAGGTGGCAGCCATTGGTGCAGCCACTGACGAACAAGTGCATCCAGTGAGTACTGTCGATGCGGCGCAAGAAGACGAAATTTTAATTGATATTCGCAGTAGTGAAGAGCAAGAGGCACAGCCGTTACGGATAGCCACGGGGCATACTGTCTTACATATTCCGTTTTTCAAATTGGCGCGCCAATTTACGGAACTTGATCAAGATAAGCACTATCTACTGTACTGCGATAAGGGCGTCATGAGTAAATTACAGGCGCTGTATTTACACGAGCAAGGGCACAGCAACGTTGGCGTTTATCAACCGGCTAAAAAGGTTGATGCAGTAACGAGTAAGGATTCAACATGACGTCGAGAAATTGGGCAAGAGTTATTTTTCTAGTCTTACTTGCCGCGGTTACCACCATTTTTCTGATTCAGGTATCAACCGGCGAACTGCCGCGTTTCCAGCATTTAGACAAAGTCGTCCATTTTGGCGCCTTTTTCGTGCTGGCGTGGGCTTTTTATCATGCCTTTCCGGTGCCGATTTGGCTCGCCTTGGTATTTTTGACAGGTTATGGCGTGCTGATTGAATACGTGCAGCAGATGTTGCCGTATCGCAGCTCCAGTTGGGGTGATTTAGCGGCAGATGCTGCTGGTGCTGTTAGTTTTTATGCAATTGCTTGGTGGCGCCACCGCCGCCAGCTGCGACGCCACCAAAACTAGCGATTACTTCTTTTTGGTCTTGCTTTTACTTTTCTTTTTCTTGGTGCGTTTGCGCGCATCAGGAAACTTAAATTGCGGTTTTAATTCGGCATAAACGCGGCGTTCAATTTTACTGTCGTGTTTAGCTGTTTGATAGCGCTCGATACGGCCTAGCAATTCGGCATCATGGGCTTCGACCAGTGACGCTGCAACACCTGTTTTACCAGCTCGCGCAGTACGACCAATACGGTGCTGATAAACATCAGCTTGCCGCGGTAAATCGTAGTTGACCACCAACTCAATATCTTCGATATCAATACCGCGTGCGGCGACATCAGTGGCAATCAATGTTGCGTCAGCGTACCGTTCCATGCGCGCGATCATCTTTTGCCGTTCGTCTTGTGGCATATCACCACGCAGCGTGATGGTTTTGATGCCTTGCTGGCGCAATTGACCGGCTAATTCATCGACGCGTTCGCGCTTGCGCACGAATACGATCCGGCGACCGGTAAACTCGGTCAGTAAACGACAGAGCAACTTAAACTTGTGCTCGGTGCCGTCGGCCTGATACCAGCGCTGGACGATTTTGCCTTTCTCGCGTTTCGGCGGTTGAATCTCTAAATGTTCCGGTTCGCGTTGAATGGCAGCGGAAAATTTCTTGACGCCACTACTTTCCAGCGTAGCGGAGAACAACAAGCTTTGTTTCAGATGCATCGCCGAGCCGGCAATAAGCTTCACACTCTCGGCAAAGCCCATATCTAGCATTCGATCGGCTTCGTCGATAATCAACCATTCAATTTGCTCGAGCTCATATTGCTGCGCATTAAGTAAGTCGATCAGACGCCCAGGTGTGGCAACTAAAATATCGTGCGGCTGTTCCAGTAGTGCATGTTGGCTGCCATAATTGACACCGCCGGTAACCAAAATGGTGCGCAACCCAGAAGTTTCTTCGAACGCATCGGCCTGTTCAGCAATTTGTTGCGCTAGTTCACGCGTTGGCGCCAAAATGAGAACCCGTGCCGGGCCAGGTTGATGCCGTGGAAAATCCAGTAAGTGCTGCAGTGCTGGTAATAAAAACGCCAGTGTTTTACCCGTACCGGTGGGTGAATTTACCAACAGATCTTTACCCGCTAGAGCTAACGGAATGACCGCCTGCTGCACTTTGGCGGGCTTGTTGAGTTCTGCCGCAAGCAGCACATCGATGAGTTCGTCGTCGAGTTCGAGTTGATCCCAATCTGGGGTCATGTTTGAGTCCTTACTTACAAGTTGGTGCCAGAGTCGGGGTCGCTATGGGCTTTCAATGCCGTCAATTTTATATCAAAGATGACCAATGTGCGATGAAAGTCAGCACCGACAGCCTGATTTTGGGTAGTTATGTGCCGGTCACAGGGGTTTCGCACGTGCTCGATTTGGGCACTGGCAGTGGATTATTGGCGTTAATGCTAGCTCAGCGCGCGCCGGCGGCGCAGGTGACCGCGCTTGAACTCGAGCCAGCGGCGGTGCTGCAAGCGCAACAAAATGTCGCCGCAAGTCCATGGCCACACCGAATTCAAGTGTGCCAAGCGGATGTGCAAACTTGGCGAGAACCTACGCAGTTTGAGCTAGTGGTATGTAATCCACCTTACTTTAATCAACAGTTGCCGAGCGCCTCGGCGACGCGTGAGCTTGCTCGCCAAGGCACCACCGATCTGCTGGAATGGGCGCATTGCGCGGCGGCACATCTGAGCGCTGGTGGGCGCTTTTATTGGATTTTACCGCTAAGCGTCAGCCAACGTATAGCAACGCAAATGGCGGCCAATGGCTGGTATTTGGTGGATAGTCTGGCGATTAAAACGACCGCCCGTAAACCGGTTAAGCTGATGGTGCATGGGTGGCAACGTGAGCCTGCACAACAGCTCAATACTGAGCAATTGACCGTGCACGAGGGAGCTAGATATAGCGAGGCATTTCGGCGCTTAACCGGCGAGTTTTACCTCGCCGGTCAGCATGATTGACTTATAAACCAAGCACGTCCTTGCCTTGGTTAAAGGTGATATCGACTGGGATCGCTGCGTCGGAAAGGCGGTCGAGGTCAGCTTGCAAAGTTGGGCTGACATTACCCATGGTTTCGAACAATTCACCAACCCCGGCATAGTCACCATCGCCTTGCAGCGCCAGGATTTTCTCTGACAAGCTTGCCATAGCGCTACGCATGGCGGCCATGTCGACTGCATACTGGCCATTTTCATTGCGAGTAAAGGCACCCGCATCGGCGAAGTAGTTGAAACGAATCATATTGGCTTTGCCGTGCGCACTGGAGGCGCCAAACCGCACTGAACGGAAGATACCCGCTAAGAAGGTGGTGTAATAGTCTTCCAATACGCCCTCAGTGATCACGCCTTTTTCTAACAGCTGCGTGACCATATACAGACCTAGAATGTCCGCTTTGCCTTCTTCTAGCGGTGACGCATGCTCTTTTAAGGCTTCGCGCACGGTACTGCTACCATCGATAGTGTTTTTGATACCTAAACCATGCGCAACTTCGTGGAACATAGTGTTGGCAAAGAACGCATCAAAGGTAATATGCTCGCGTTGCTCAGGGACAATTAACTGGTCTGCAATCGGCAGCAAAATTTCATCGAATTTCGCGCGCATGGCATTCTTTAATTGCAGACGGCGTGTCCCTTTTTCGAGTTGCACTTGCTCGTCGTTGGGTAGGTTAATCGCAATGGTTTTACTACCGGCATTGGAATGTCCCGCGTAATACACCACGTCATAGGCGTTGAGCTGTGCCCCAGAGCCCGGCATTTCGGTTTTGTACTCAGCTGCAACCGGTAGGTCACGCTGCAATTCCGGCAAGTACTCGGCATATTTTTCAAGCCGCTGACTCCACGTCAAGTCTTTGATCAGCACATAAGACTCGAATCCTGCACGATAGCCGTACAACTGGTCCTCATAAGTTTCGATAGGGCCCATGACGATATCGACCGCGTTGTCGGTCATATCCATCCAAGCGAAGTCCGAAGCTTGGTACTCGTTGCTTTCAAACGCATCGGCACGCAGGCGCAAATAATTGGCAAAGCTTTCGCTCTCGGCAAAATCAGCAGCTTTACGCAGCAATTCTGCGGCTGCGGTAAGTTGCTCTGCGTAGACCTGATTGTATGGAACTGCGTAGAGTTCCCCTGCATCATTGCGGCGTACCAGGGTATATAAATCGACTTTACCGGTGAACTCCGCTTGCTCAAACTCAGCTTTGCTCATATCCGCGGGGTAATAATTAGCACCAGCAGGTTTTTCGCCGAAGCCGGTCAGGAAGGCTTGGTTGTTGTTCAAGCGGTCCCATGGACCATAGTTAACTTCAATGAACTGTCTTACTTGTGGGTCATCAACGCTGTTCAATAGGGCTTCGCGGTCACCAGCATAGGCTTGCTGCCAAAATAAATCATCCATAATGGTGGATGCGTCAATCAGCAAGCGAATCATTTTTAACTGATCTTCTGAGAGCTGGCTCAAATCAGCGGTCAAGTCGACGCTCTGATAGATATCTAAGCGCCCTTGCGCGGATTCAAGTAATTGGTGCGAGGGTGCCGTTGTTTCCGTTGTGGGGGGCGATTCAGTTTGGTTTTGCGCTGGTTGCCCGCAAGCGGTCAGGGTGAGCACCGCTAGTGCTGCGCTACTGAGATAAAAAGTTTTCATAGCTGCCTCCGAATAAACGCTGCGCTTAATTTATGTTTAATTCTGCATCAAATAAATTCACGAGCTGCGGGAACAACTCACTGAGTTCACCTGCTAACAATGCAAAGTCGGCGTCGATTTTTTGTTCTGGCGTAGCGTCAACCAGCTTGTCTTGTTCGTCAAGCAATACATCTGTCGGTTTGAAGCGCTTAATTGCCATATCTTCTTCAATCATCATAGTGATGCGTTCTTGCCATTCAACCGCAAGTTTGCTGACCTGTTTACCATGATCAAGGTGCGCTAGAATTTCTGGGCTGGTCAGCTCGTGACGTTTACAACGAATCACGCCACCATCTTCATCCGTGCCGCGAAGTTCTGCTTCATCCCCAAAGGCAAAATCACCGGGAATCGAACCTTGTTTAAGCCATGCGGTGAAGTACAACTCAGTAGGTTGCTCGCTAAACCATGGTTTAACCGGCAAAGAACCCAAGCTACTGCGTAATAGGCCAAGAAAATCCTCGGCTTGACCACTTGCTGAAGCATCGACAACAACGATGCCAAGATTCAAGTCGAGCATGCCCCAAGTCATTTTAAAACGGGTAAATGCCTGCGGAAGAAGTTGATGAATCAGGTCTTCTTTCATGGTTTGCTTTTCTTTGCCAACCACTTTGCGACCTTGTTCCGCTTCGAGTGCTTCAATTTGCTCATCGAGTTGCGCATTCACGACGCTCGCCGGTAATACTTTTTCTTCTTTTCGTGCACAGAACAGATATTGCTTGCCCTGTTGGTGGTAGCGCACTTCGCTGCGCGCACCAAATGGCGAGTACCAGCCAAAGCTCGCCAATTCACTGCGGCCACATGGGCGAAATGCATGCTCTTCGAGCGCTGCTTCTAAATCGGTGGTCAGTGAAAAGTCGTCAGCGAGAGTGTAAATACGCAAATTGCGAAACCACATAAAAAACAATCCTTGATTTTAGTTTTGCCAATGACCTCAGCGGTCACTGAATTGGACGGGAAGTTCAATCGTATAAGAAAGCCCAGCACCTGGGGCTGATTTCACGGAAATTTTACCACCAAAGGTTTGCACCACAAGGTTACGTACAATGTGGGTACCTAAGCCACTGCCGCCACGTTCACGGCGGGTGGTGTAAAACGGTTCAAATAGGTGTTCCAGTTGTTCCTCATTCAAACCTTTACCGTTGTCGCTACAGCGCAAGATAAGTCGATCGCCTGCGCGCTCGGCACGTATTTTAATTAAGCCTTGTTGGTCATCGTCAAATGCATGGAGCAGCGAATTTAGCACAAGATTTGAAATGATTTGCGCTAATGCTCCGGCGTTGCAGCGTAAGGTGAGCGGCTCAACTATATCGAGTTCTACCTCATGTGGGGTCGCCTTAAACTTCGGTCGTAGGGTAGTGAGTAAACTTTGCAGATAGCTTTGTAATTCAATCTCACGAACCGCGTCGGAGGTTTGGTCGACCGCGACCTGTTTGAAGCCTCCCAACAATACCGATGCGCGATCGAGGTTACTTTCTGCCAACTGAACGCTTTCTACGCTTGCGGTCAGTAACTCCTCTAATTGAGCTGAGGTGAGTTCCCGATTGGCGAGCGCTTGTTGAATCGATTCGAGTTTCTCGCGCGCGACACTGGTTGCGGTAATGCCAATGCCAATCGGTGTACTGACGTCATGGGTGATGCCTGGTACCAAACGCCCGAGTGATGCGAGTCGTTCCGACTCCACCAGTTGATCTTGTACGCGTTCAAACGCAGTAACCGAGTTTTGTAATTGGTCGTTGGTTTCGCGCAGGTCCTCTTCGATGAGTTTGCGCTGCCGGATCTCTTTTACCAATTTATCTTGGCGCCGCTCCAACTCGTTTTTCTGTCCTTCAAGGTCAGTT
This sequence comes from Pseudidiomarina salilacus, assembly GCF_047323925.1. Lineage (GTDB taxonomy): Bacteria > Pseudomonadota > Gammaproteobacteria > Enterobacterales > Alteromonadaceae > Pseudidiomarina > Pseudidiomarina salilacus. Next base: position 101,799 of record NZ_CP178753.1, on the reverse strand, counting down.
AAAACTTGGCTAAGACTAGAGGTTTTGCGGGCCACTTCTTGTTCGAGCATGGCATTTTGCTCGTCTAATTGCCGATTCGCTTGCAACAATTGTTGTTCAGTGCGCTTCAAATCGGTTTGATAATCCTCAATGTTATCTAGCAGCTGATTGTACGCTTGCTCTAACATGGTGAATTCAGCGTGGCGGTTATCCTTGAGGTTAATCCGCGAATGGGTCAAATCATCAAGGCGGAAATTACGTATTTGTTGGGTCAGCATACTCATCGGCCGGTTCAACATGCGGTTGAAAGCGAGAGTGAACAACACGATAAGAAAAGTACTTTTGACGATGGCGTTGCCGAAGATGAAGTACAAGCTAAACTTAATACGGTCTAGAGCGATGTCACGTGTGGAATAAAGGGTTACATCGCCAACGCGATTCGATTCACCAGCGAATTCAAAAATAATCGATGCGTAGTAACCAAATAAGCCGTTGTATTCTTCGATGACTAGGTCTTCAACGTCGCGGGTAATATTCAGCGAGTTGAGACTCTCGGTGAGACCAAGTTTAACTACAACTTCGCCGTTTTCATCGCGAATAATGATGCCGGCGATGGCTGGGATGTTGATCAAACCTTCTGCAATCAGCTCAATTTGCTCATCGTTATATTCCCACAATGAACGCGCTAACGAGTTGCTAAAAGTACTCTGCTGATTCTGCAATTCTTCGACCAGCTGGCTCTTGGTATCAAAGTACTCACCCATTAATTGCACACAAGTAACCATCAGTGTAAGGACAAAATACACTGACAAAACGTTGGTCAATAGTGACTTGGAAATACTGGTGGTACCGGCCATCTAGCTTCTCATTTTTATCTTGTGGTCAGTGTATCCCATTTAATATTGAGCGCAATAGCTAGCTCTCAATGCTGTCATGAAGGGTTCATATTGGTGTCACCGCACTGTCACATAGCAACTTTAAAGTGCCCCTCGAAAATTAAATTTCATCGTCATCCTACGGAGACTCTCATGAATCGCACTAAAGCTTTTGCCTTGTCTGCTCTTACCGCATCTATGTTCCTAGCTGGTTGTGGTGGCGACATCAACTTGACCCCGACTTCAATCGATAACTCAAATACCACTAACAACGGTGGCGGTACTACTGACACCAACAACTGTGCTTCGTACGAAGCATCAGGCACCGAGGTTCGTGGTGAGAAAATTGGCGCAGATTGCGTATACCCACGCAGCTTCTCAACTCCAGAAAGCCCAGTCACATCTGACATCCGTTTGGTCGAATTACCAGGCGGAGCGCACATTTTCCCGAACGGTTTGTACATCGGTGAAAACATTGAAGCAACAGCAGAAGTGAATCGTGACGGTCCAACTTTGACCATCGATGCTGGCGCAACTTTGGCATTTGAAGACGGCGACGCGTTCGTACGCATCTCACGTGGTGCAGACATCATCGCAGAAGGTAACCGTAACGCTCCAATTACCTTTACTTCAGTACAAGAATTAGATGATCAGATTACCAACCCTAACGCTCGTGGCTTGTGGGGTGGCGTAGTCATCAACGGTTTCGGTATCTCGAACAAATGTGACCAGAACGATCTAGCAAACTGCGTATTGCAAGGTGAAGGCGGTGCAGGTTTCTATGGTGGCGATGACAACGAAGACAACTCAGGCATCATGCGTTATGTCTTGGTTAAATACGCCGGCTACGAAGTCTCATTGGATAACGAACTGAACGGTATCACTTTCTACGCTGTTGGTTCAGGTACTACGCTTGAATACATCCAAGTGCACAACAACTTGGACGACGGTATCGAGTTCTTCGGTGGCGCAGCTAACGTGAAAAACGTTGTGTTGACCGGTAACGACGATGACTCGTTGGACTGGGCTGATGGCTGGCAAGGTAAAATCCAGTACATCTTGGTGAAACACGCAGACGACCGTGCTAACCGTGCAATCGAAGCTGACGGTAACAGCGGTAACAACGACGCAACGCCATACTCAAACCCTATCATTGCGAACTTCACTTCAATCGGTTCATTGACTGCAACTGACGGTTCTGACGAATCTGAAGGTGTATTGGTACGTGAAGGTACGCGCGGTGCATTGTACAACTTCGTGATCACTGACGCGCGTGGCGAGTGTCTTGAAATCGACAACTCTGCAACAGTTGCAGCGGCACAAGCAGGTGATTTGACCATCGAAAACTCAGTCATCGCCTGTAGCGAAAACTTTGCTGATACCACGACTCAAGACTGGTTCCAAGGTGTTGATTCAAACGTCACACTGGACGAAACCGCAAGCGTATTAGCTTCTGGTTACGTGACTGCAAGCGAAATCACTGACGGTTCTGGCGCGCCAGTAACTGTGACTCCGAAAACTGACTTGAGCAGCATCGACCCATTCTTTGATGACGTAGACTTCATCGGTGCGGTGAGTGAAGACGACGATTGGACCAACGGCTGGACCGTAGGCCTGCGCGACTAAGCAAGGATTAGGGGCACACGGATGTGCAACTTTCCCCGTAATTCTCATGTCACGCACTCGGAGTTTCCTATGAAAAAGCAGGCTGTATTAAATCAAAGTAAGCTAGGCCTCGCGATTGCGCTCGCGTTGTCTAGTTCAGTTGCTTATGCTCAGCAAGACGAGCAAACCAGCAGCGACACCGCTATCGAAGAAGTGGTAACCACAGGAACACGTTTGCAAGGTTCTGCGGCAGCAGTCGTAGAAGAACGTAAAGCACAAGCTTTCGTCGCTGATATTCTTGGTGCTGAGCAAATCTCACGCACTGGCGATAGCGATGCGGCATCGGCATTGCGCCGTGTTACTGGTTTGACCCTGGTCGATGGTAAATTTATTTATGTGCGCGGTCTTGGTGAACGTTATTCAAGCACCCAGTTAAATGGTGCTTCAGTGCCTTCGCCTGATCCGACGCGTAACGTTATTCCACTTGATATGTTCCCCGCGAGCATCATCGAGAGCATGTCAGTACAAAAGTCATATTCACCAGACATGCCAGCCAACTTTGGTGGTGGTAACGTTGATATCCGCACGGTTTCAATTCCAACCGAAGAAGTGTTTGATGTGTCGATTGGCACTGGTTATAACACGAACTTTTCTGACGATGGTTTGAGTTATTCTGGTGGTGGCGATGATTGGATGGGCGAAGACGATGGTACACGCGCATTATCAACAGAAATGTTGGACGCGTTGGTGCGCTATCAAGAGTCTATCAATACCGCCAGTATCGCTTCTTTTGAAGGTATCTCATTTGCCGATGCGGCAGCGATTAACCGTAACTTGGCGGCATCACTGAATACCCAAAACGAAGTGTACAGCAAGTCTATGAGTCCAGATATTAAAGGCTCATTGACCTACGGTAACAATTACGACTTGGGTAGCGATATCACTTTCGGTTTCTTAGCTGGCGTGGATTACGACACCGGCTGGTCAAACACTGAAGAAACTGAAGAAGTGCTGGGTCTTGCCAATGGTGAAGCGGTTGTCAACCAACGCAGTGAAACGCGCGTGACGCAACAGGACGTTGAAGTCAGTGGTTTGCTGAACTTTGGTATTCAAGTAGGCGATTATCACAAGGTTGAGACCTCGACTATATTCTTGCGCAATACCGCTGATCGGGTAGAGCAAGGTGGTATCGAAACGCTCAACTCAATCGACGAAGACAACCTAAGCTACTACGACACGGACATCCGGTACGAACAGCGTGAATTGTTGACCAATCAAATTCGTGGTTCGCACTACTTCCCGCAGTTCTGGGGTTTTGCCTTAGATTGGCAATATGCTGATTCACGCGCGAACCGAGATGCTCCGGGCGAAATCTTTTACCGTCGCATCAACAACCGTGATTTGGGTGAAGGCATCGGTGATTTGGCTTTCCAACAAACGCGTACCGCAACTACATTGCAATATCAAACCTTGCAAGATGATGCGCAAGATTGGCGTGTAGATGGTGAGTTACCACTTTACTTGGCCGATATGGAAATTTTGGTGAAGGGTGGTGGTCAAGTTTCGAAGAAAGCGCGTTCGTCATACTCGCGCCGGTTCGCCATCAGTGCTGAGCAAGTTGCAAACGAAGACCTCGTCAACGTTGGCTATAACGATCTTTTCAGTGATGCCAACATTACCGACGGCGAGTTTGGTTTAGCTTTATTTGGTGCACCTACAGCAACCGATCCAAACTACTTAGCCGCGCAACAAATCGAAGCTGGCTACGGTTTGCTCGACGTCCAGGTCAATCAAGATTGGCGTGTGAGCGGTGGTTTGCGTTGGGAGCAGTACACGCAAGTGGCGGCCCAACTTGATATCCGTGATATGACCATGATTGGTGACCCAGCTGAAGCCGGTCGCATGGAAGATGACATCTATGGTTCACTGGCGCTGACGTATCAGCTCAACGACGAAATGCAACTGCGCTTTGGTTACGGTAGCACCGTGGTGCGTCCAGACTTGCGTGAATTGACTGAAGTTATCTTCGTTGACCCAATCACCAACTTCAAAGTGCGCGGTAACAGTGAATTGTTGACCACTGATATCGATAATTTCGACGTACGTTGGGAATGGTACTTACCGTCTGGTGAAAACTACTCGGTAGCGGCGTTCTACAAAGATTTGGCGAACCCAATCGAAGCCGTAGAAGCTAAAGGTACGGACTCTGACCGAGTGATCACCTTCTTGAACGGTCAAGCCGGTGAAGTTTACGGGATTGAGTTTGAGTTCTTAAAAGACTTAACCAGCATCACCGATGGTTTGTTCCTAACCGGTAACTTGACTTTGTCTGACTCAGAAATCAGCATCGCCAACACCGGTAACGTAGAACTTACCAACAACACCCGTCGCATGACCGGTCACTCTGAGTATGTTGCGAACTTGCAGTTAGGTTACGACTCACTCAATGGTGAACACAGTGCATCGTTGATTTATAACGTGGCAGGTGAGCGTATTGCTTTCGCTGGGGTGAAACAGGGTGAAGTGGGTATCGATGATGCCTTCGAACAACCGTTCCATAGCCTTGACGCAGTTTACACCTACTATCCAGACTTCAACTCAAAACTGAAGTTTAAGGTGCAAAACCTGCTTGGTGATGAGGTTGAAATCGAGCAAAACGGTCGTACCATCCAAAGCCGTAATGTGGGTACTGCGATTAGCTTGGAATACAGCTACTCGTTCTGATGGCACGGTTGATTTCATCTACAAAGGGAGCTTCGGCTCCCTTTTTTCGTTACTCGTTGTTCGTTATTCGGTAGGGTGAGGAAAATACGAGTGACTTAAAGATAGGTAAATTTGTCTAATAATCGTATAGAAAAGACGATCCCCATGGTTTACTCTTTAACGAATCACGAATCACGAATCACGAATCACGAATCACGAATCACGGATCTTATGCAGCAGGAACTGAAAGACAAACTTGAGACCGCTGAAAAGTGGCTGATTGAACATCCCGACATGGACACCTTGACCAAACTTGGCCTGCTGTTGGCTGGGGCTTGGGTGGCCAACTTTGTGGTGAAGAAGATTTTGCTGCGCGGCTTGTTGAATTTCTTAACCTACACTCCTGCCGGCAAAGATCGCCAAGCCATCGAGCGCAATATCGTCGCGCGCCTTGCTAACGTCGTGCCCGCTTTAGTGATTGCCTTTGGTATTAGTTCGGTGCCGAACTTAGTCGAAGAAATTTCTATTGTGGTCACTAATGTTTGCTATGCCTTCATTGTGATCACCATTGCGCGCGCAATTAGCGGCACCTTGACCATAGTCAATATGCTCTATGAGCGACAGCCTGATGCGCATGAACGGCCCATTAAGGGTTATATCCAAGTCGCCAAAATCGTGATTTACGCGGTTGCCAGCATTCTGATGATCGCCGTTTTAATTGATAAGTCGCCGGTCATTTTGCTCTCGGGTTTGGGTGCCATGGCCGCGGTACTGATGTTGGTATTCCAAGATACGCTATTAAGTTTGGTTGCGAGCGTGCAGATCACCTCGAACGACATCATTCGTGTGGGTGATTGGGTCGAGATGCCGAACTTGAATGCTGACGGCGATGTCATTGATATCGCGCTACACCAAGTAAAGGTACAGAACTGGGATAAAACTATTACCTTTATTCCAACCCGTCGCTTTATTTCCGACCCATTCAAAAACTGGCGTGGTATGCAAGAGTCAGGCGGACGGCGGATTAAGCGTAGCGTCTTGCTCGATCAACAAAGCTTACATTTTCTTACCGAAGATGAACTGAGTTCGCTGAAACGTTTTCGCTTATTGCGCGATTACCTCAAGACCAAGCAGCAAGAAATCGATGATTGGAATCAACAACTCAAAGATGAAGGCAAGGAACCGGTTAATACGCGGCGTATCACCAACATTGGTACGTTCCGAGCTTATGTCTTGCAGTATTTAAAGAATCACCCGAACGTCCATCAAGAAATGACGCTCATGGTGCGGCAGTTGAATCCTACTGCTGATGGTTTGCCGCTCGAGGTCTATTGCTTTACCAATACTACGGCGTGGACTGAGTACGAGGGGATACAATCAGATATTTTTGACCATCTACTTTCAATCCTACCTGAGTTCGGTTTACGTGTGTTCCAGCATCCTAGCGGTATTGATATGCGTGAAATGACACGAAACTTCAATGAAAGTAACAAAAAAAGTTCATCTTGAAATATAACTGACATAAAGCAGTCACTAAGCTGTCACAGAAGTGACGTATCTTGCACACCATCATTCATTACGTGTGCAAGGTACTTCCATGAAAGCATGTTTTGCCCGCACCATGGTACTTGCTGCAATGTTAGCAAGCACCAGTGCTCTCGCCCAGGAGCAGGCACTTGAACCTGTTGTCGACGCGGCAACAGAAATCAACCAAGCAGCCCGCTCATCACAACTTACTGTCGACAAAATTGCTGACACCACGCAAGAGCGGATGCAGCAATACAAGCAAATCAACCGTCAAATCTCTGGCCTTGAAGTCTATGTGCAGCAATTACAGCGACAGATCGATTTTCAAGAGCAAGAGCAGCTTGATTTGAATGCGTCGATTGACGAAGTCAGTGTGGTGGAACGCCAAATCACGCCACTTATGCTGCGCATGATCGAGAGTCTTGAGACCTTTGTTGAGCTAGATGTTCCCTTCTTAGCAGATGAGCGTGCCAATCGTATTGCCAGCTTGCAAGATTTGATGGATCGCGCCGATGTCGATGTGTCAGAGAAGTTCCGCCGCGTGATGGAAGCCTACCAAATCGAAGCTGACTATGGTCGCACCATTGAAGCCTACAACGGTGAAATGGCAGTCGATGGTCAAGCGCAAGAAGTCGAATTTCTTCGGGTTGGACGTACAGCGTTCATCTATAAGACCCGCAATGGTGAGCAGCTCGCGGTGTGGAATCAGCAAGCGCGCGAATGGCAAGACCTTGATGCGAGTTACGCAAGTGACGTGCAAGAAGCATTGCGCATCGCTCGCAAACAACTGGCACCAGATTTGTTGATGTTGCCAATTTTCACTGACAGCGCGCAGGCAGGAGAATAATCATGTTGAAACTGAAGCATCTTATTGCAGCTGTGGGTCTCGTTTTTGCAATGCCGCTGGCGGCGCAAGAACCAGTGAACTTGGATGAGCTACTACAGCAATTGAAAGATGGCAAATTTGCCCAAACCCAAGATAACCAAGCACGTGAAGCACGCTTTCAAGCTGAAGCGGCTGAGCAAGAGCAAATCTTACGCGAGGCTATCGCGCAGCGCGATCGTCTTGAGCAACTGAGCGCTGAGTTAGAGAGTCAGTTTGAAACCAATGAACGTGACTTAGCCGCGCTTGAAGATGCGCTAACGCAGCGTATGGGTTCATTAAAAGAATTGTTTGGTGTACTGCAACAAGTTGCTGGTGATACTGCAAGCACATTGCAGAACTCTTATGTGTCGGTGGAGTTTCCAGGACGCAGCGATGCGTTAAGTGACTTGGCGCAGAAAATGGGCTCGAGCTCGAAGCTTGCCAGCATCGAAGAAATCGAGTCAGTGTGGTTTGCGTTGCAGCAAGAAATGACTGAGTCAGGCAAGGTCAGCAACTTTGAAACCGAAGTAACACTAGCCAATGGTGAGAAAGTCACCAAGCCGGTTGTGCGTGTGGGTACCTTTAACATGGTCGCCGACGGTCAATATCTGGAATTGGTACCAGGGACTGATGCAGTCGCTGAATTGATTCGTCAGCCAAGTGGTCGCTTTACGGCAACCGCTGAAGCCCTCGAGCAAGGTGATGAGCAACCGGTCAAATTTGGTCTTGACCCAACCGGTGGTTCGATTCTTGGCTTGTTGGTCCAAGCACCAAATCTGAAAGAGCGTATCGACCAAGGTGACACCGTAGGTTACATCATTATCGCCCTTGGCATCATTGGTTTGCTCATTGCGCTTGAGCGTTTCGTTACCCTTACCCTGATGGGTGGCAAAGTGAAGCGTCAGCTGAAGCAAAGCGAAGCCAAGCAGGACAATCCATTAGGTCGTGTGATGGCGGTGCAAGATAAGTATCCGCAAGTTGACACCGAAACCCTCGAGTTGAAATTAAGCGAAGCGATTTTGCGTGAGGTGCCGAAAATCACCCGCAACCTGACCTTCATCAAGATCATTTCTGTGGTCGCGCCCTTGCTCGGTCTACTCGGTACCGTAACGGGTATGATCAATACCTTCCAGGCCATTACCTTGTTCGGTACTGGCGACCCGAAACTGATGGCGGGTGGTATTTCGCAAGCGTTGGTGACAACTGTACTGGGTCTGGTCGTCGCAATTCCGATGACACTATTGTTCGCAACCTTGAACACGCGCAGTAAGAACATCGTCCACGTGTTGCAAGAGCAGGCATCGGGCATTATTGCGGAGCGCTCTGAGCGGGGGCACTAAGCCATGCTGTTCATCATCGATTTTTTAAATGCAATTCGAGATTTTGTTGAAACGGGTGGCCAGGTTCTACTGGCCATCGGGATCCTCATCTTCGTGATGTGGTTGATGATTCTAGAACGCATTTTTTACTACAGCCGCGGTCATCAACAAGCAAAGAAAACTGTATTAGCGAACTGGCAAGCGCGTGCTGATAAATCGTCATGGCGCGCGGAGCAAATTCGCCAAGCCATGATTTCGCGGGTGTCGATTGCGCTCGGTGGCAGACTGCCAATTCTGCAAGCAATGGTGGCGTTGTGTCCATTGCTCGGCTTGATGGGCACCGTAACCGGGATGATTGAAGTTTTCGATGTGATGGCAATTTCGGGTACCGGTAATGCACGCTCTATGGCGGCTGGCGTCTCGAAAGCCACGATTCCAACCATGGCCGGCATGGTCGGCGCGCTAAGTGGCGTATTTGCCACTACTTGGTTGCAACGCACGGCAAAACGCGAACGCATGAAGCTCGAAGACCGCATGCTACTTGAGCACTAATTGAGGGTTGTCTGTTATGAAACAACATTTTGCAAATTTGATTGACGAAGAAGAAGCGCAAATCGACATGACACCCATGCTCGACGTGGTTTTCATCATGCTGATCTTCTTTATTGTGACGGCCACCTTCGTCAAAGAGGCGGGGATTGACGTGAACCGTCCTGATGCCGCGACTGCGGTACAAAAAGACCGTGTCAGTATTTTGGTGGCGATCAGTGATACCGGTGAAATCTGGATCAACAAGCGTCAAGTCGACGTGCGCGCAGTGCAAGCTAACATCGAACGTTTGTACGCTGAGAACCCACAAGGTTCAGTGGTAATTCAAGCCGATAAGCTCGCTACCACCGAAGTTTTGATCAAAGTTATGGATGCAGCACGAGCTGCCGGCGTCTATGACGTTTCCATAGCCGCGCAGGAAGAGTAAACACTATGCGTTTTATTGCAGCATTAGTCGTTGCAGCACTGGTAACCCTGGGTCTGTTTTTTCTAATGCAGTCCTTCATTACCAGTGGTGACGGCGCGATGAGCGAACCGCCCAAGGGTAGCGTGTTGGATTTCGTGCGAGTGAAACCTGAAGAAGTAGTGCAGGAAAAGGAACGCAAACCTGAACGGCCACCTGAACCAGAAGAGCCCCCGCCGGACTTACCCCAGCAACAGATGACCAGTAGTGATGCTGAACCTAGTGCTGGTGGTTATGACTTTTCTGCGCAAGTGCAAGCTGACACTGCATTAGGTGGTGGTTTGAACCTAGATGCGAGTGACGGCGAGTACCTGCCGATTGTAAAAGTGCAGGCTGCTTATCCACGACGAGCACTGCAGCGCGGCATTGAAGGTTACGTGGTAGTGGAATTTACTGTGACTAAGCAGGGCACGGTTCGTAATCCGCGGGTTGTCGAAGCGCAACCAGAACAGATTTTTGATCAGGCAGCCATGGATGCAGTACTGAAATTTAAGTACAAACCGCGGGTCGTCAATGGCGAGGCGGTTGAAGTCGAAGGGGTGCAGAATCGCATCACTTTCGAAATCGATGGTTAGGAGCAATATGATGCGTAAACTACTTGCTGTTATGAGCATTGCCGTGGTGGCACAACTTTACACCGGCCATGCGTTCGCCCAAGAAACGGCGCAAGAGACCAAGCGCGTTCCAGCGCTACGGGAACAGGTGTATAGCCAGCTGGCGCGCGCACAAGAACTAGCCGACAACGGTGACGTCAGTGGCGGTATAGCTGCACTGAAAACCGTTGAATCAAAGATCAGTAGCATGAACAGCTATGAGCGGGCGATGCTGTGGAACTTCTATGGCTACATGCACTATGGCGAAGACCGTATCGATCAAGCCATTACTTACTTTACCAAAGTGGTGCAAGAAGATCCGATTCCGGAAGCGCTAAAGCAGAATACCCTGTTTAGCCTAGCGCAGTTAGCGCTTGGCCAAGGCGATTATGCGCAAACCTTAAGCTTCCTTGATCAATGGCAACAGTTGATGGGTGATGAGCAAGCCACCAAAGCCGATGTGCTGCGGGCGCAAGCGCTTTACCAAAAAGGCGATTTTGCTGCTGCACTGGCACCGATTCAACGCGCAATTGCCAAAGCTGAAGCAGCAGGTGGCGCAGGTGAAGAAAACTGGTATGTGTTGCAACGCGCGATTCATTTTGAGTTAGAGCAAACCGTGGAAGTGGCAAAAGTGCTTGAAAAAATGATCAAGCATTTTAATAAGCCTGAGTACTGGATCCAGTTGGCCGGGGTTTATGGACAACTCGAGCGCGACCAAGAGCAATTAGCGATGCTGGAAGCTGCTTATCAACAAGGCTTTTTAACTAAAGGCCAAGATTTGCAGACTTTGGTGCAGAGCTATTTCTTCGCCGGTATCCCTTACAAAGCCGGTCAGGTAATGGAATACGCGTTAAAAGAAGAGAAGCTGCCTGCCGATTTGCGTAACTTAAAAATGCTCGCGCAAAGCTGGATCGCCGCGCGCGAAACTGAAAAAGCGGTCGACGCCTTAGAGCGCGCAGCCAAGCTGAGTGACGACGGCGAACTCGATGCGCAACGCGCACAGGTGCTGTTGAACGCTGAGCAATATGAAGCCGCTATTGTTGCTGCTGAATTAGCACTCGAAAAAGGCAAGCTCGAAAAGCCGGGTACCATGTATCTTGTAATAGGTATGGCTGAACTTGAGCAAGAGAATTATAATCCTGCGTTACAAGCATTTGCTAAAGCGAAAGCTTTTGATGATGCGCGTAAGGCAGCGATGCAGTGGGAGCGCTATGCGACCGCTGAACAACAGCAAGCAGAACGGATTAAACAACTACATTCGTCATAAAAGCGACATGTAAAAGTCATCCAACTGCAAAAAAAATGACATTTAGTCATTAAACTGTCATAAAGTTGCCATATTATACGCGGCGTCTGATGCACAGCTGTGCATTCCGTGTACGATTTGGCAACTTTAGGTGGCAGCAATGACAAAATTCCTACTGAGTATGTTGACGACTGGTGCGGTACTCACCGGCGCTCAGGCATACGCGCAAGATGAAATCACCTTCGATTTTTACGGCCGTGCTGATGTTTCTCTGCAAAGCAGCGACGACGGCGATGGCAGTGATACCGAGCTGAAAAGCAACAGCTCGCGCATCGGCGTTAAGGGCGGCACGAAACTAACGGATGACCTCGAAGTTGTTTATCAACTGGAATGGGCAGTTGATCTTACTGATTTTGACGCTGACGACAATCTAAATGCGCGTGACCAGTGGATTGGCTTGCGCGGTAGCTTCGGTGAAATCCGCGTCGGACGCCACGATACAGTGTTAAAAGACATGTATGCTGATGTCGACCGCTTCAATAACTATGAAGGCGACTTGAAGGTGTTGTTCGAAGGCGAAAATCGCGTCAACAACACGCTGATGTATATCTCTCCTAAGTTCTACGATTTCAGTTTTGCCGGTAACATCATCTTAAGTGAGGGTGACACCCAAGACGATGGTTATTCGATGGCACTGTATTATGGTGATGACGGTCTTGATGATACCAACTATTACCTCAGTGCCGCGATGGATCGTGACGTCGATGGTTATGATGTGGAGCGTCTAGCCGGTTATACCAAAGTCAGCGATGCGACCACTGTGGGCCTGATGTGGCATCAACAGGAAGCGGTTGACGGCAGCGCCGAAGCAGACGGTTTCTTGACCAGCGCTAGCCATAAAATCGGTAACTTCGAACTCAAAGCCCAGTATCAAATGATTGATTTTGATACCGGTGAAGACAATGCGTGGTCGTTTGGTGTCGATTACCGCTTGGCCAAAAGTACTAAAGTCTATGCGTGGTATACGGGTCGTGATCTAGATACTTTGGCGAACGAGCAGCGTTATTTAGGTGTTGGCATTCATCACCGCTTCTAAAGTCTAATTGTCGTAATTACTTTAGACCGAGTAGACTATCGCCATCATTCTTTAACCATACTGAACGATGGCGAATTTTCTCTATATTGCTGGCTATGTACTGATTGGCTTGTTACTGCGTCGTAGCCCGCAATTTCCGCAAAATACTGGCCAAATCCTTAATGCTTACGTGATCTATGTCGCGTTGCCAGCGTTGGTGTTACAGAAAATACCGCTGCTGACTTTCGGTGCCGAGTTACTCTATCCCGCGCTGACGCCATGGATCTTATTGGCGCTCACCGTGCCTTTGGTGCTGAAAGTTGCCAAGTGGCGACAGTGGCCGCGGGCGACCACGGGTGCCATGTTGATTGTGATCCCACTGGGGAACACATCCTTTGTCGGGTTTCCGATGATCGAAGCATTTTTCGGGCCTGAGGGCATTCCCTATGCGCTGCTTTATGACCAGCTAGGCTCGTTCTTCATCTTGTCGATTTACGCAACCATTATTGCCGCGGTGTATAGCCATGATCCTGGGCAAACCACCCAGCGCCCGTCCGCCAAAACCATTGCCTGGAAAATCCTCAAGTTTCCGCCGTTCGTTGCACTGGTGCTTGCGTTGCTGCTCAAAAATGTGACCTATCCAGCAGTCGCACAACAGTTTATTGATTCGTTGGCAATTACCTTAGTGCCGGTGATCATGGTTGCGGTGGGCTTTCAGTTAAAGTTCCGCTTGCCGCAACAAGACCGTGGTCCCTTGGTCTGGGCGCTGGCGCTGAAGTTAGGACTTACCCCGCTTGTGGCGCTGCTGCTATTGATGTGGTTTGGTCTGGACCAATTGGCGGTGCAGGTCACCATCATGGAAGCGGCGATGCCGGCGATGATCTCGGCGGGAGCACTGGCGATTATGGCGGGGCTTGCACCGACCTTAGCGGCTGCTGTGGTCGGCTACGGTGTGTTGTTGTGTTTTGTCAGCTTGCCGTTGTGGTACTACTTATTGCAGTACCTACAGTCGCTTTAACTTTCGTTTTTAGTCGCAGTAAACTCGCCATCAGCGACGCGTACTGAAAAACGCTCGCCGTTGACCAATTGTTGTGGACTACGGATCAATTCGCCATCTTGCTTGCGCAAAACCGCATAGCCACGGGCGATCGTTTGTAGCGGGCTGACGATATGCAGCTGCTGTACTGCGCCAAGTTGGCGTTGCTGCCAATGTTTAAGCAACTGTTTAATTGCCAGTTGCGAGCGACCTTCCAATTGCGACAAACTTTGTTGCAGTGGCTGGATTTGCCGCTGCGGATGCAACGCAACCAAGCGTTGTTGGGTGTAGTTAAAACGCTGTTGTGCGTGACGTTGGCGTTGTTTCAGGGCATGTGCGGCACGCGCCATCAATTCATCAAGCCGCTGACTGTGCTGTTGCAAGCGCCGCTGCGGGTGTTGTTGCTGTAACCGCAATTGCCAATGTTGCAGACTCTGCTGCAGGAAGGCGCGCTGGCGTTGCCAAAATTGCAGCAAGCGATGATCAAGCTGGCGCAAACTTTGCAGAGTTTCGCGTTGGTCACGGCTGACCAATTCAGCGGCTGCTGAAGGCGTTGGCGCACGCACATCAGCAACATAATCGGCAATGGTAAAGTCGACTTCGTGGCCAACCGCACTGATTAACGGCAGTGGACAACTGTGCAGGGCATAAGCCAATTGCTCGTCGTTAAAGCACCACAAGTCCTCCAACGACCCGCCTCCACGAGCAACGATCAGTACGTCGACCTCGCTGCGCGCGCAGGCGCGTTGCAGCGCAAAGAGTAAGTCTTGCACCGCGGCTTGGCCTTGCACAGCACTTGGGTAAATAATCACTTCGACTTGCGGATCGCGGCGCTTGAGCACGGCAAGAATATCGCGAATCGCTGCGCCAGTAGGCGAGGTGATGACACCCACGCGGCGAATGATCGACGGTAAGTTTTGTTTGTGCTCAGCAGCGAACAAGCCTTCACTTTGCAGCTTGCGCTTGAGCTGTTCGTAGCGCTGTTGCAGCAAACCGGCACCAGCATCTTCCATGTGCTCGACAATCAGCTGGTAATCACCACGCGGTTCGTAGACGGTCAACTTGGCCCGAACCAACACTTGCATGCCACTTTGCGGGCGTAATTTGACCCGTTGATTGGCATTGCGAAACATCGCCGCTTTTATCTGTGCGCGCTCATCTTTCAGGGTAAAGTACCAGTGACCTGAGCTTGGCGCCGCGAAGTTGGAAATTTCACCAAGTAGCCAAATGGAGCCAAAGCCTTGCTCAAGTACTTGACGTACTTCTGCATTTAGTTGGGCGACAGTATAAATAACGGGTTGATTCATGCTTGCAATCCAGCTGCGCGAGAAAAAATCAGTTTACTGAAAAGCCGTTTACGAGTAAAATCTGCCCGCAACATTAACTCAGCCATTGGGATGTTGCCATGCTAAGAATCGCTCAAGAAGCTCTTACCTTTGATGACGTTTTACTCGTCCCCGGTCATTCGACTGTTTTACCTCACACTGCTGACCTGCGCACGCGCCTGACACGCGGTATCGAACTTAATATTCCGATGGTCTCAGCAGCTATGGATACCGTCACCGAAGCATCCCTCGCCATTGCCTTGGCGCAAGAAGGTGGGCTTGGTTTCGTCCACAAAAACATGACGATTGAAGAACAAGCCGCGCACGTTCGTAAGGTTAAAAAATACGAAAGTGGGATGGTCTCTGATCCTGTAACCGTAAGCCCTGACACCTCACTTGGCCAAATTCGTGCACTGAGTGTCGAGCATGGCTTTCATGGTTTTCCGGTCGTTGAGCCTAGTGGCGAATTGGTTGGCATCATTACCGGTCGTGATACGCGTGCCGAGAGTGATAACAGCAAACTCGTACAAAGTATCATGACGCCGAAAGATCGCTTGGTAACGGTTAAAGAGAGTGCCAGCAGCGATGAAATCCTCGAGCTGATGCATCAACATCGTATTGAGAAGATCTTGGTGGTCGACGACGCCTTTCATTTGCGCGGCATGATCACTTTAAAAGACTTCACCAAAGCAGAAAACAAGCCGAACGCCTGTAAAGACGAATTAGGTCGCTTACGCGTAGGTGCCGCTGTGGGTGTCGGTCCTGGCACCGAAGAACGCATCGATGCGCTGGTTGAAGCTGGGGTTGACGTGTTGCTCATCGATACCTCGCACGGTCATTCGCAAGGCGTGATTGACCGCGTCGCAGCCACGCGTAAACAATATCCAAAGCTACAAATCATCGCCGGCAACGTTGCCACCGGAGCCGGGGCGAAAGCGCTTGCCGATGCGGGCGTTGACGCGGTAAAAGTGGGTATTGGCCCGGGTTCTATTTGTACCACTCGTATCGTTACCGGTTGTGGCGTGCCGCAAATCACCGCGATTAGCGACGCCGTTGATGCCCTTAAAGGCACGAGTATTCCAGTCATTGCCGACGGTGGCATTCGTTTTTCTGGCGACATCGCCAAAGCCATCGCCGCTGGTGCCGACTGCGTGATGGTCGGCAGTATGTTAGCAGGTACCGAAGAAGCACCGGGTGAAGTCGAACTGTATCAAGGTCGCTACTACAAGTCTTATCGTGGCATGGGTAGCCTAGGTGCGATGAATCAGCGCCATGGTTCTTCCGATCGTTATTTCCAAGCCAGCAACGAGGCAGAAAAATTGGTGCCAGAAGGTATCGAGGGCCGCGTTGCCTATAAAGGACCGATCTCGAATATCATCCATCAGCAGATGGGCGGATTGCGTTCGTCAATGGGATTAACCGGTTGTGCGACCATCAAAGAGATGCGCACCAAACCACAATTTGTGCGCGTGACCTCTGCCGGTATGGGCGAGTCGCATGTACACGACGTGCAAATCACCAAAGAAGCACCTAACTACCGAATGGGTTAAGCCAACATGCAAGATATTCATGCTCATCGCATTTTGATTTTAGATTTTGGTTCGCAATACACTCAGTTGATTGCGCGACGCATTCGCGAAATTGGCGTTTACTGTGAATTGTGGGCTTGGGATGTCGCTGCCGAAGACATCAAAAATTTTAATCCCAACGGTATTATCTTGTCGGGTGGTCCAGAGTCAGTAACGGAAGAAGGTTCACCGCGTGCGCCTGAGTACGTATTTGAAGCTGGGGTGCCGGTCCTTGGTGTGTGCTACGGCATGCAAACCATGGCCGCACAACTAGGCGGAACAGTACAAGGCTCGTTGGAGCGTGAGTTCGGTTATGCGCAAGTTGAACGCACTGAACCTTGCCCACTGTTCCACCACATCGAGGACGCCGTCCACGAAAATGGCAATCCATTACTCGATGTATGGATGAGCCACGGTGACAAAGTGATTGAAGCTCCTGAAGGCTTCCACATTGTTGCGCAAACACCAACCTGTCCAATCGCGGCGATGGCCGATGATACGCGCGACTTCTATGGTGTGCAGTTCCATCCAGAAGTGACGCATACGCGCCAAGGGATGCGCATGCTTGAGCACTTCGTCGTGGAAATCTGCGAGTGTGAAACCAATTGGACTGCCGCCCACATTATCAACGATGCGGTCGCACGTATTCGCGAACAAGTTGGCAACGGCAAAGTTGTTTTAGGTTTGTCGGGTGGAGTGGATAGCTCGGTCACAGCGATGTTATTGCACCGCGCCATTGGCGACCAGCTGACCTGTGTGTTTGTCGACAACGGTTTGTTGCGTTGGCAAGAAGCTGAGCAAGTGCTGGAAATGTTCGGTGATCACTACGGTCTCAATATTGTGCATGTTGATGCTGAAAATCGCTTTCTCGATGCCTTAGCAGGTGAAAAAGATCCGGAAGCGAAGCGCAAAATTATCGGCCGCGTGTTCATCGAAATTTTCGACGAGCAAGCCACCAGCATTAAAGACGTTTCTTATTTGGCGCAGGGCACCATTTATCCAGACGTGATCGAGTCTGCTGGCTCGAAAACTGGTAAAGCCCACGTGATCAAGTCACACCACAATGTGGGTGGCCTGCCAAAAGATATGAAACTGCAGTTGGTAGAGCCATTGCGCGAATTGTTTAAAGACGAAGTACGCAAAATCGGTCTAGAACTTGGTTTGCCATACGACATGCTGTATCGCCACCCGTTCCCAGGACCGGGCTTGGGCGTACGCGTTTTGGCCGAAGTGAAAAAAGAGTACTGCGACTTACTACGTCGCGCGGACCACATTTTCATTAGTGAACTGCGCAAAGCGGGGATCTATCACGACGTCAGCCAAGCCTTTGCGGTATTCCTGCCGGTGCGCTCGGTCGGTGTGATGGGCGATGCGCGCAAGTACGACTGGGTCATCGCGTTACGTGCCGTTGAAACTATTGACTTTATGACCGCACGTTGGGCACATTTACCTTATGAGTTGCTGGAAAAGGTTTCGAACCGGATCATCAATGAAATTGACGGTATCTCGCGTGTCGTATACGACATTTCAGGTAAGCCTCCTGCTACCATCGAGTGGGAATAGCTAGTATGGCGCGCTGGTTCGGCTTGCTAGCATTGTTGCTACTGGCTGGCTGCGCGCCACAACCGCAGCCCGACCACCTGTACGAAATCCAACAGCGCGGAGTCTTGCGCGTGGGTACCCTGCTTGGCCCCTCCACTTACTATCACGATGCTGAAAGTGAGAGTGGCCTTGAATATGCACTCGCCGCAACTTTTGCCGAACAACTCGATGTCGAGTTGCAAATTGTCTCGCGTTACAACGTCAATGACTTGTTCACTTTGCTCGATAACGAACAAGTTGATTTGGTCGCGGCTGGCCTCGATCGTACGCCGTCGCGCGACAAAAATTACCGCTTCGGACCGCCGTATCAAGAAATTTCACAACGCTTAGTTTATCGCCAAGGCGCGCGCGACCGTCCACGCGACTGGGATGATGTCGATGCCGAAGTCGTCGTTGTAGCGGGCAGTTCGCACCACGATTGGTTGCAACGCAATGCCAAGAATTATCCTGAACTGAAGTGGCGCGCCACCAGTGAACATGATGCCACCGAACTGCTGCGCTCGGTTATCGAGGGTGAAATCGCCTTCACTATTACCGACAGCAATATTCTCGATGTGCAGCGTCGTTATTTTCCCAATATCAGCGTTGCCTTCACCATTCGCGATAATATCGATATCAGTTGGATGTTGGCACCTGGGCGTGATGGCTCTTTGTATGCTGAAGTGATTCGCTTTTTTGGTGAACTACGTCAGTCAGGCGAACTGGCGCGGCTGGTGGATCAACATTTTGGCCACGTATCGCAATTCAACTATGTCGATACCAGCTTCTTCATTGACGCTGTGCAAACCACCTTGCCGAAGTATCGTGACTTTTTTGTGGAGCATTCAGGTATATTGGATTGGCGCTTGTTAGCAGCTATTTCTTACCAAGAAAGTCATTGGAATCCGCGCGCGACGTCACCGACTGGGGTGCGTGGACTGATGATGCTGACCTTGCCAACAGCGGAAGCGATGGGCGTTACCAGTCGCTTGAATCCTGAAGAGAGCATCCGTGGTGGCGCGCGTTATTTCGAGCGTATGCTGCAAACTATCCCCGCACGGATTCCAGAGCCCGATCGTACCTGGTTTGCATTAGCCGCCTACAACATCGGCTACGGACATTTAGAAGATGCGCGCGTCCTTACCGAGCGCCAAGGCGGTGACCCCGATCGCTGGATCGATGTACGAAAGCGTCTACCCTTATTACGACAGAAAAAATATTATCGTCAAACCCGCTTTGGCTTTGCGCGTGGTGACGAACCGGTGCGATACGTAGGGAACATACGTCGCTACTATGACACTTTGGTGTGGCTGGACGAGCGCGGACGCATTCCAGCACAACCCCTGCAAATAACCCTGCCGATTGGCAGTGGCGATGAGGCTCGTTAATGCGGCAAAGCAAAAGATTAAGTCAACATTCACGCCGTCGTGCATGGCTGCGCAAACAACGACACTTACAAAACGAACGCCGCCAAAAATGGTTTAGGCTGTGTGAAAAGTCTGCCGACGAGTAGCTCGTAGCGGTAGTGAAGTGATCGAAAAATGACTATAATACGCGGCTTCAAATGGTCGATGAAACGCCATCCTATTTGCCAACCTGGAGAATGATCTGTGGAGATATTACGCGGCGCCCCAGCCCTGTCTGAGTTCCGAACGGAAAAATTGTTGCAACGTCTGCAGCAAGCTGATGTTCCGGTGCAAGGTATTTACGCCGAATTTATGCACTTTGTGGATGCTCAGAGCGAGTTAAGCGAAGCTGACCGGAACGTGCTGAAGCAATTGCTAACCTACGGCCCAGCCCGCGCCCAGCATCTCCCGCAAGGGCAACTCTTGGTGGTCACACCGCGTCAAGGCACGATTTCACCATGGTCATCAAAAGCCACAGATATCGCCCACAATTGCGGCCTGCAGAACGTGCGCCGAATCGAACGTGGCATTGCTTACTATCTGGCCGGCGATTTATCTGCCGAGCAATTGGCCGCTGCACAAGCTGCGTTGCACGATCGCATGACCGAAACTGTATTAACCGAACTTGAACAAGCATCGGTATTATTTGGCGCCGCTGAACCTGCGCCATTGCAGTCGGTGGATATTCTCGCTGGTGGTCGCGAAGCATTGCGTAATGCCAACATTGAGATGGGACTGGCGCTGGCTGATGACGAAATCGATTATCTGTTCGAGAACTTCACCAAGTTAGGGCGCAATCCGAACGATATCGAGCTGTACATGTTTGCCCAAGCAAACTCTGAGCATTGCCGCCATAAGATTTTCAACGCCGATTGGACCATTGATGGCAAAGAGCAGGTCAAATCCCTGTTCAAAATGATCAAAAACACCTTCGAAGTTACCCCAGAGCATGTCTTGTCAGCTTACAAAGACAATGCCGCGGTCATGACCGGTTCAGAAGCAGGGCGCTTCTATCCGTATCCAGCTGGCAGCCAAGCGGCCGGTGAATACAGCTATTTCCATGAGCCAATTCACATTTTGATGAAGGTCGAGACCCACAACCATCCTACTGCAATTTCTCCATTCCCTGGCGCCGCAACCGGCTCAGGTGGCGAAATTCGTGACGAGGGAGCCACAGGTCGTGGGGCCAAGCCAAAAGCCGGCTTAGTCGGTTTTAGCGTGTCCAACCTTCGCATTCCAGGCTTCGAACAACCCTGGGAAGAAGACTTTGGCAAGCCTGATCGGATTGTCACCGCCCTTGATATCATGCTCGAAGGCCCACTCGGCGGCGCAGCCTTTAATAATGAATTTGGCCGTCCTGCTTTGACTGGCTATTTCCGTACCTATGAAGAGCGGGTCGATAGCCATAACGGGCTTGAAGTCCGCGGTTATCACAAGCCGATCATGATTGCCGGTGGTATGGGCAATATTCGCGAACAGCATGTCGAAAAAGGCGAGATCCCAATTGCCGCGAAACTCGTGGTGTTGGGTGGCCCAGCAATGAATATCGGCCTCGGTGGCGGCGCTGCGTCATCCATGACCTCAGGCGCCTCAAGTGCCGATTTGGATTTCGCTTCGGTACAGCGTGACAACCCAGAAATGGAGCGTCGTTGCCAAGAAGTCATTGACCGCTGTTGGCAGCTTGGTGACAAAAACCCGATTGCTTTTATTCACGATGTCGGTGCCGGTGGTCTTTCCAATGCCATGCCTGAACTGGTCAGCGATGGCGGTCGTGGTGGCCGTTTTGAATTGCGTCAGGTGCCGAATGATGAACCTGGCATGTCGCCACTGGCGATTTGGTGTAACGAATCACAAGAGCGCTATGTGATGGCGATTGCGCCGGAGCGCATGGCGGTATTCGAAGAAATCTGTTTGCGTGAGCGTGCGCCATTTGCCGTTATCGGTGAAGCGACGGAAGAAGAACACCTGACGCTGACCGATGCGCATTTTGACAACACTCCAATTGATTTGCCGCTCAATGTGCTACTTGGCAAGCCGCCGAAGATGCATCGCGAGGTGCAAACTAAGCGCGCTGAAGGCAAAGCCTTGCGCAGCGATGGCATCGAGCTGGACGAAGCGGCGGAGCGGTTATTACGCTTGCCAACGATTGCCGAAAAGACCTTTTTGATCACCATTGGCGATCGCAGCGTTACCGGGCTGGTGGCTCGCGACCAAATGGTTGGCCCATGGCAAATTCCGGTGGCTGACGTGGCGGTCACCGCAGCAAGTTATGACACTTATGCTGGTGAAGCCATGGCAATGGGTGAACGTACACCTCTAGCATTGCTTAACTTTGCTGCGTCAGCGCGCATTGCCGTTGGCGAAGCGCTGACTAATATCGCTGCCGCTGATATTGGCGAGTTAAAGCATATTAAATTGTCCGCCAACTGGATGGCCGCAGCTGGCCACCCAGGTGAAGATGCTGGTCTGTATGAAGCCGTTAAAGCTGTTGGCGAAGAATTATGCCCAACGCTGGGAATCACGATTCCAGTCGGTAAAGATTCGATGTCGATGAAAACCCAGTGGCAACAGGACGGTGAGAACAAAGCCGTGACCGCACCATTGAGTCTTGTGATTACGGCGTTTGGCCGGGTCCGTGACGTGCGCCGCACAGTGACGCCACAGCTGCGCGTTGACCAAGGTCCGAGCAAGCTAGTATTGCTTGATCTGGGAGCCGGAAAAGCGCGTTTAGGCGGTTCTGCGCTGGCGCAAGTGTATCGTCAACTCGGCGATGCAACGCCAGATGTTGATGACGCGCAATTGCTGAAGGGCTTCTTCACTGCTACTCAGCAGCTGATTCACGAGAAGAAACTCCTCGCCTATCACGACCGCTCTGACGGTGGTTTGTTTATCACTGTCGCCGAGATGGCTTTTGCCGGTCATTGTGGCGCCCATGTCGCACTCGACTCGCTGGTAGCGGATGATTTAGCTGCACTGTTCAATGAAGAGTTAGGTGCCGTGATTCAGGTGCGTGAAGCCGATTTAGAAAAGGTGCAAAACGCTTACACTGAAGCAGGCTTGGCTGAACATTTCCATGTGCTAGGTGAAGTTACTGACAACGACCAATTGTTGTTCACCCGCAATGGTCAGGCAGTGTTGCAACAAGCGCGCAGCCACTACCGTAAGCTATGGGCAGAAACCACCCATCAAATGCAGCGCTTGCGTGATAACCCTGCCTGTGCGGACGAAGAGTTTGCAGCGAAGCAAGATGCAACAGATACCGGATTGTTCGCTGATTTGACCTTTGATGTGAGTGAAGATGTAGCGGCACCGTATATAAATACGGGACGTGATCCAGTGGTCGCGATTTTGCGCGAGCAGGGCGTGAATTCACACGTCGAAATGGCCGCAGCTTTTGACCGTGCTGGCTTTGCCGCAGTCGACGTGCACATGAGCGATATCTTAGCTGGTCGCGTCAGCTTGGAGAAATTCAATGGTTTGGTCGCTTGTGGCGGCTTCTCTTACGGTGACGTGTTAGGTGCCGGTGAGGGCTGGGCCAAGTCGGTATTGTTCAACAGTCGTGCCCGCGATGAATTTGCAGCGTTCTTCCAGCGTGATAAAACCTTCGCTTTAGGCGTTTGCAACGGCTGTCAAATGATGTCGAATTTGCGAGAGTTGATTCCAGGCGCGGAACACTGGCCGCACTTTGTGACCAACCGTTCAGAGCGCTTCGAAGCACGTTTTAGCATGGTTGAGATCCAGCAGAGCCCGTCGTTATTCTTGCAAGATATGGCTGGTTCGAAAATGCCAATCGCTGTTTCACATGGCGAAGGCCGTGCTGAATTCAAAGGCAACGCCTTGGCGCAACTGAAAGAGCAGGGCTTAGTGGCAATGCGTTACATCAACAACAAAGGTGCGGTGGCAACCCAGTATCCAGCCAACCCGAATGGTTCACCCGAAGGCATTACCGGTTTGACTACGCCTGATGGTCGGGTCACCATTATGATGCCGCATCCTGAACGTGTGTTCCGCACCGTGGCAAATAGCTGGCATCCGGATTCTTGGGGTGAAGACAGCCCGTGGATGCGGATGTTCCGCAACGCTCGCGTTTACTTAGGTTAACGCGATAACGGCTACTTCTGCTTCCGTCTTGCCCGAAAAAAGCGCCGCAATAAGTCGGCGCTTTGTTTTTCTAGCACCCCACTTATGACTTCAACTCGGTGATTCATCGTCGGGTGATTCAATACTTCAATAGCTGAATTGACTGCGCCTGTACGCGGGTCACTTGCAGCGAAAACCAAGGTTCCCACACGTGCATGGGTCATTGCCCCAGCACACATGGCACAAGGCTCAAGTGTCACGTACAAAGTGGTATCGACAATGCGGTAGTTTTGTAGCGCCGCTCCAGCCGCTCGAATCGCCACAACTTCAGCATGCGCGCTCGGGTCGGAAGTGGCAATCACCTGATTATAGCCCTCACCGATGATGACATCGTCTTTGACCAGCACAGCTCCGACCGGCACTTCGCCCAGTTCCTCGGCTTGTTGTGCCAGTTCAAGTGCGCGCTGCATAAACAACTCATGGTTCATAGAACAGATATCCCAATCATAAAAAAAGCCCCTGCAGATAATCTGACAGGGGCTCTATTTTAGTTGTTGTTAGGTGTTAACTACAGCCCTATTAGAAGGTGTAGCGAATACCTACTTTAACTTGCCATGTAGAAGCTTCTGCACGGTAGCGAGTTGGTGGGTAGTCATCCAAGCCACCAAATACTGGTGCGTAGATGTACTGACCTTCGTCAGTTAAGCCACCGAAGTCAACTAGGCCTTGAGTTGTATCAGCGAATGGAATCACGTGTTGCTGAGCTGACTCTTCGTCAAACAGGGCAAGAACGTTTTTCACGTCGAAGTACAATGAACCTTTATGACCTTCCCACAGACCAGGTAACTCCTGCTCGAAACGGAAGTCAATGTTGGTGTTCCAAGGACCAGTAGTACCGTTACGTGGAGTGTAACCACCCGCGTATTGCTCTAAACCACGGTCAGCAATGATTTGCGCGATATCGTCATAAGTCAAACCACCTTGATACACCACGTTTGGATCATCAGCTCCAGTTGGGATGTACATCAAGTATTGGCTTGAGCTGTTGAACGACGACTGGTCACCCAAGTCTGAGTCGCGGAACGAGCTCATAACGTAGCTGTATGGACGGCCTGACAGACGCTCGAAGAACATCGCGAATTTCGACTCATAACCAGTGAACAACTCAGTTGAGTACTGGGTAGTGATAACGAAACGGTGCTCGATCTCATAGCCAGCAGTTGCAGGCTGTGGGTTCTGCCGGTCAAGTGCAGTCACGTACTGGTAGTTAGAAGTAGCCTGTGAAGAGCCACCGTTAACTGCTTCGTTGATGTCTTGGTTAGTGTAAGACGCGTTGAACGAGATACCGTTGTCAAACACTTTACCCATACTGAAAGTATAGATGTTACTGTTGCCGCCGTAACCGTTAGTCAACAAGATGTCTGAACGGTTAACGCCACCGAACTCACCGATTTCAGTTGGCGTGAAGTCGTCAAGCGGATCGTCAACTACGTAGATGATACGACCACCGTCAGAGGTGCGTACTACGTCACCGTTTTCGTCAAGCAATGGACGACGCGCTAAGTCAACCCAACGTACGTCGTTTTGCTTACGAGTGCGGATGTACTCAGCACTTGCGTACCAGTCGTCACCCAAGAAGCCCAGGCTTCCTTCGTAGTCCAACGCGAGGCTGTAACGCCATTCGTTTGGCAACTCGAAGTTAGGATCGATTGGTGTGGTGTTACCGTCACCAGCAGTCAAGCTGTCGCGAACTGCTTGTGGAACTTCAGTGATATCAACACCTGACAAGAATTGCTCTGTTACTGAGCGCGGTGCGTCTACAACTGTTACACCGTCAACTGAGTAGGCGTTTGAAATCCAAACATTAGGGCGGCCACCGGCGTAACGACCGAAACCACCACGCAAACGGTATGCGTCAGTAAGCTGATACTTGAAGCCAGCACGTGGCATCCAGATATCACGACCATCTAGGTTTTCAGTGTTAGCAAAGCCATAGCGGTCTTCGAAGTTTTGATTGTAACGTGGTGAACCGTCAACTGCTTGACGCTCATAACGTAAACCGTAGCTAACTTCCAAGTCCCAGGTAGGTGCCCAAGTGTCTTCAACATAGAATGCGTGAGTAGCAGGCTTCAATGAAGCAGCGCCGTCAGCGGCATTGTTGGTGAAGGCGTTACGATAAGAGAAGAACGCAGCATCTTGGTTAGCGAAGTCATCAATAGTATCGAAGTCCCACACACCCAATGATTGTGGTACGAACAAGTTGAAGATATCAACTTCTTCATATTCATAACCAAAACCGATAGCGTGGTCGCCCAACAGGTACTCACCGTTAAACTGAATCTCAGTGGTCGTGTTCGACAATGCGTTGGCGTGACGGAATTGGTCTGGACCGATTTGAATGGTGCCGTCTTCGGTACGGATGTTCACTTGACCGAAGTTCAGACCCAATAACGGAGCCTGTGCAGTATCAACTTCTTTACGTGATACTTTGAAATCACTTGAGAAGCTTGAAGACCAGTTTGAGTAGACTTGCAATGCCATTGCCGTCAACTCTTCACTCTTGTCATACCAACGTGAAGACAATGGAAGGGTGCTTGAACTACCATTGTTGTTGTTGGTTGCGTTACTTTCAGCTGATTGATAAGTGAAAGCCGCACGGTGGTTGTTGTTGATGTTCCAGTCTAACTTCACCAACATTTTTTCGTCTTCTTGTACTGGGTTTGTTTCCCAAGTACCAACGTCAACGCCGTATACGTCGCGAGCGATTTGCGTTACGCGAGCAACTTCGTCTTGAGTGACAGAAGCTTGTTGGTTAGCTGAACCACCGATTGGACCACGTTCGATTGATTTTGGCTCTTCATATTTTTCGTAGTTAACGAAGAAGAAAAGCTTGTCTTCAATGATTGGACCGCCAGCTGCGAAGCCCCAAGTCTTCTCAGAGAAATCAAGTTCTGGAGCTGCTGAATTTGGTTCATAACGTGAAGGCTCTGGGTCACCAGTCAATGAATCGCTAGTGTATTCATAGAACAATTCACCTTCGAACTCGTTGGTACCTGATTTAGTAACCGCGTTAATTTTCGCGCCACTAAAGCCACCATCTTTCGCCGAGAAAGGCACAACGTCAATTGACAATTGTTCTACTGCAGCAATAGAGATTGGTGAACGCTGAGTTGGGTAACCATTACCATTCAAACCGAAGTCATCGTTCTGGCCGATACCGTCAACAGTAATTGAGTTATATTTCGGGTTGCTACCGGCAACTGTTAATGAGCTGTCTTCGTCAGCTAAGTTAACCGCTAGCGGGTTCTGACGGATGATGTCTTTCAAGTCCCGGTTGAACGTCGGCATTTCACGGATGTTGCCTTCGCCAAACGAGCTCATTGAACCGCTGTTTAAGCTAGTAGGGTTAATAACTGCGCCAGTGACGCTGATGCGCTCAACTGCGTCAGCTTCTAGCTGCGCGTTCAAGCGGAAAGTCTCACCTAATTTTAGGAAAACTTCGTTGTAAGTCGCATCGCGGTATGCATCTGAGTCGATCGTGATCCGGTAAGGACCGCCTACACGTAAACCACTTGCAATGAAGTTACCTTCATCGTCAGTCGTTACTTCAAAACGGCTTCCAGACGGTTGGTGTACGATGATAACGCGAGTATCTTCGGCACCTTGACCGGTTGGAGAGAGGATTGAACCACGCATAGACGCTGAAGTATCTTGCGCCATTGCTGGTACTGATGCGAGGCCTAAAGCCACCGCAATAGCACTCGCTGTACGCGAAAATCGCATTGAGCTGTTCATTTTATTTTCCTGGGTTGATGGTTGTAACAAAACTCGTATTCAAAAGGCTATACCGCTTTTGTTATTAAGCCTTCATGACACGTCCGCAGTATAATGCCAGACGAATATGTCATTTGTGTGACATATTTTACGCTGTTTTTTGCTTACTTGCACAGATAAAATTCCCAGTTAATATGGTAGTTTCTTATTTCTTTTTAGCGAGCTTGTGCTCATGCAAACCTCAATTCCAGTAAAAACAATAGCTGTAGCGTTTTTAACTTTTTGGCTCATTGGATGTGATATGGCAAAGGCTCCAAAAACTCCGCCAGCGACACTGCGAGTCGCCGCTTTTAATGTCAGCATGGACGCCTCTAATTATCTTTCTGCAGACAAATGGCAAACCGAGGGCGCTCAAGCACTGCCGCAAGCTCTGGCTGACAATCACGCACAAATTCGCGCCATCGCCGAAATTATTCAACACGTGCGCCCCGATATTATTGTGCTGAATGAATTTGATTACTTACCCGATGCACAAGTACTTGAAACCTTTCAGCAGGCATTTTTAAGCGTTAGTCAAAATGGCGAAGCGCCCATCGATTACCCGTATCACTTTATTGCGCCGGTCAATACTGGTCGCGCGAGTCCTTACGATCTAAATCGTGACGGCAAAGCGCAGGGCATTGGCGATGATGCGTGGGGGTATGGGAATTACGAAGGACAATACGGTATGGCAGTGCTTTCGCGCCACCCGATCGATCGTGAGGCCACGCGCACTTTCCAAAATTTTCGTTGGCAAGACTTGCCTGGCGCCTTAAGGCCGCTGCTCCCCGGCACACACGAATATTGGTATAACGACGATATCTGGAATGAAATGCCGTTGAGCTCGAAGTCCCATTGGGATGTCGTCGTAAAGGTGGAAGACTATGATTTGCATGTACTCGTCAGTCACCCAACGCCGCCGGTATTTGACGGCGAAGAAAATCGCAATGGCCGCCGTAACTTCGATGAAATTCGCTTCTGGCGCGAGTATATTGGCTCGCAATCCAATGACTTTATTTACGATGACCAAGGGCGCAAAGGCGGTCTAGTTGAGCAGTCGCGATTTGTGATTGCCGGCGATTTAAATGCATCCATTGAAAGCGACGATAACGTCCCCGGTGCCATCAGTCAGTTGTTGGAACATCCGGCAGTGCAGGGCGAATACGTACCGACCAGTGCTGGCGGCGCCGCACATAGTCCGGATAATCCGCTGGCGGCAGAACATACCGCCAGTTGGCGCAAGCGCGCCGACTACGTGCTACCGTCGAGCTTTGGTATTGATATTATCGATGGTGGTGTGTTCTGGCCGTTACCGGAGCAAGCAAAAGCCGATTTGGTGAGTTCGCGAGGTAGCTCTTCTGACCATCGTTTAGTGTGGATTGACATCCAATTGCAGTAAATTTCACAAAAATGTCGTAGATTCATAAATCTGTCACATTATGTCGTAATAATGACAGCGCTAAAAAACGACTAGGTGAAGCACGATGTCACGAAAAATTTTAATTGTTGAAGACGAAGCTCCGATCCGTGAAATGTTGAGCTTTGTCATGGAACAACACGGCTACCAAGCAGTGGAAGCCAACGACTATCAAGTCGCACTAGAAAAAATTGTTGAGCCATTCCCAGACATGATCTTATTGGATTGGATGTTACCGGGCGGCTCAGGTATTCAATTGGCGAAAAAGTTAAAGAGTGACGATTTCACACGTAATATTCCGATTATTATGCTGACTGCACGCGGTGAAGAAGAAGACAAAGTGCGTGGGTTAGAAGTCGGCGCTGACGACTACATTACCAAGCCATTCTCGCCGAAAGAACTGATGGCACGGATGCGCGCCGTATTCCGTCGCGTGTCACCAACGGCACTGGATGAGCCGTTGGAAATCGAAGGCTTGAAGCTGGATCCGATTTCCCATCGTGTGACTGCCTACAACGACCGCCTTGATATGGGCCCTACGGAATTTAAATTACTGCACTTCTTTATGACACACCCAGAACGCGTGTATAGTCGTGAGCAGTTACTTGATAACGTCTGGGGCACGAACGTTTATGTCGAAGACCGTACGGTTGATGTTCATATTCGTCGCTTACGTAAAGCCATTGAAATGCACGGCCATGATCGCTTGGTGCAAACCGTGCGCGGCGTGGGCTATCGCTTCTCTAGTCGCTAATAGCGAGCGGCGAAGCAATGGATAGACGGTTTTCGCTGGTATTTCTGCTGCGCGGATTTCTTTGGTACATCCTACCGTTAGGCATTGTGGGCTGGCTGTTTGATGTGTTCTGGCCAGTCCTCAGCCTAGGGCTACTCGCGATTCTCGCGTGGCATTACTTCTATCAGTACAAATTGGTCGACTGGTTGTGGCATCGTCGCACCATGTTGCCACCCAGCGCTCCTGGCAGCTGGAGCTACATCTATGATGGCATCTATCGTACTCAACGGCGCAGTCAGCAACGACGCCGTGCCTTGGCACGCTTATTACGTCGCTTCCGTGAAGCATCGGAAGCTATTCCTGATGCTGCTATCGTGTTTCGTAAAGACGGTGGCTTGCTCTGGTGTAATAAACTCGGACAGTTTTACTTTGGCCTCAAATGGCCCGCCGATACCGGTATCCGCTTATCTAACTTGATTCGCCACCCTGAATTCATCAACTACTTGCGCAAGGGCGACTTTAGTAAAGAGATCTATTTGCCTTCACCGGTGCGTGAGGACATCGAACTTGAAGTTCGTATTATGCCGTACAGCGATGACCAGTTTCTGTTGATGGCACGTGACGTCACGCAACTGCGTCGGCTAGAGCAAATGCGAAAAGACTTCGTCGCCAACGTATCGCACGAACTGAAAACACCGCTCACCGTAATTCAGGGCTATCTTGAAATGCTCGGTGATGGCGTGCAGAGCATGCCGCCAGCGATGCTCGATAAAGCGCTGCAAGATATGCACGGGCAAAGTACGCGCATGCGCAACTTGGTCGATCAATTGCTGTCACTGTCGCGCATTGACTCTGCGCGCGGTGATATTTTTGAGCGTGTGGTCAACGTGCCTGAACTGTTACGCCGTATTCAGACCGATGCTGAGCAGTTAAATGCTGATAAGCAACATCAATTGAGCTTTGAAATCGCTGAGCAGTCGATGCATGGCATTGAGGAAGAATTGCGTAGTGTGTTTGTGAACCTGGTGAGCAACGCGATTCATTACACTCAGCCAAACGGTAAAATCGTCGTGCGCTGGCGCTCAGTAGGTAAGCAAATGGAGTTTAGCGTTACCGACAACGGCCCTGGGATTCCGGCCGAGCACATTCCGCGTTTAACCGAGCGCTTCTACCGCATTGATAAAGATCGCAACAGTGCCAAAGGTGGCTCAGGCCTGGGCCTTGCTATCGTCAAGCAAGCGGTCGAGCATCACCACTGTAAGCTTAATATCGACTCTGTCGTCGGGCGCGGCACCACCTTCTCGGTGCGTGTTCCTGAAGAGCTGGTCGTTACTAAGAATAAAAAATGACAGTTCGTTGGCAGAAATGTGACAGAAAAACAAAAGCTGTCATCAAATTGTCACATTGACATTCTAAACTGCGCTACGTTCATTGATAAAAAGCTGCATCGCAGCATTGACGATTGGAGTCATTATGAAACTTAAGTCAGCCCTAATTGCTATGAGCGTTGCCGGTTTAGTTGCTACTTCGGCAGCGGCGCAAAAACCAACTGATAACTTGCCAGAATACGAAAAAGTAAGCGGTCTTTCAGGCAACTTATCATCGGTCGGTTCAGACACCCTTGCCAACATGATGACCTTTTGGTCAGAAGAATTTAAGCGTTTATACCCGAACGTCAACATGCAGATTCAGGCTGCAGGTTCCTCAACTGCGCCACCAGCGCTGACGGAAGGCACCTCAAACTTCGGCCCAATGAGTCGTGGTATGAAGTCAAAAGAAATTGAAGCTTTCGAGAAGCGCCACGGGTATAAGCCAACCGCAGTGCGCGTTGCTATCGATGCTTTGGCGGTATTCGTTCACAAAGACAACCCAATCGAAGGCATGACCATCGAGCAAATCGACGCGGTATTTAGTAACACCCGTTTGTGTGGTGCAACCCAAGAAGTGCGTCGTTGGGGTGACTTAGGCTTAACCGGTAGCTGGGAAAATCGCGACTTACAATTGTACGGTCGTAACTCAGTATCAGGCACCTACGGTTATTTTAAAGAAGTCGCGTTGTGTGATGGCGACTTCCGTCCAAACGTGAACGAGCAGCCAGGTTCTGCATCAGTGGTGCAGTCGGTATCAACCTCATTGAATGCCATCGGCTACTCAGGTATTGGTTACCTGACTTCTGGTGTCAAAACGGTGCCAATAGCGATTGCCGAAGGCGAAGAATACGTTGATGCAACGACTGAAAGTGCACTTGCTGGTAAGTACCCACTCGCGCGCTTCCTATATGTTTACGTGAACAAGCACCCGAACAAACCATTAGATCCAGCAACTGCTGAATTCTTAAAAATGGTATTGTCAAAAACCGGTCAAGAGATTGTAGACAAAGACGGCTACATTCCATTACCAAAAATGGTAGTTGAACAAGAGCTAGAAAAACTCGGCCTCAACTAAAAGACCAAGCCCGGCTCCCGCCGGGCTTTTTCGGTTTTCGCGCTTCGCCCGTTCGGTAAGCCTCACTGTTCGTCCGCGCTTCGCGCTATTCGAGCACTCCGAACCGCGCGAAGCGCGGACGAACAGCGAAGCGTACGAATATCGAACCCCGAATTTGAAAAATGTCACTTTTATGACGGTAGTGTAACAATACTGTCATACTTCCCAGCTATACTCTTCATCGTTCATAAATCTACCATCTGAGGTGAGAATGTCGGCAGCGAAACCCACATTGGGAGCTAGCAATTATCGACTACTAAAAGACCGCATCGCACGTTGGGGCGTCAGCTTCGGCGGCATTTTGGTTTTGGTCGCTTTGCTGCTTATCTTCTTTTATCTGCTTTACGTAATCGAACCTATTTTCCGCGGCGTGGAAATTAACCACACGCGCACTATCGACAGTCCAAGCGAGCAAGTCGTAGCTATGGGCGTCGAGGAACAGTCGGAAATCGGTTATCAATTTACCGGACAAGGCGAACTGATTTATTTTGCTTTGCAAGAGAAACAGGGGACTGATTGGGCGCCGGGTAAAGTGTTACTCAAGCACCAAGTCACCGAAAATCCGCCGACTGCATTTGCGCAAACACAGCCTCAGAATAATCGCTATGCATATGCCATCGACGGTGGCCAAGTGGTGATGGTCGAGCCGAAGTTTAGCAGCAGCTTCCGCGATGGCGAACTGTTCATCGAGCCGCGCGTGAGTATGGTCAACGATGGTGAGCCGGTCCAGGTTGATGCGCAAGGTGGCAAGATCACCAAACTCGCCTTCGAATATGATGGTGAATCGATGTTGTTTGCGGGCGAAACCGCTGATGAGCGCGTGATTGTTAATTTTGTCCAAGCCGAGCGTAACTTCTTGAGCGGTGAAGTCGAGATGACTTCGAAGTTTCATGAGTTGCCGATTACTGGTGGTATTGATCAAATAAAAGTCACGCCTGATTTGCGTCAGGTATTGGTGCGTCAAGCCAATCGTTTTTGGGTTTTTGACGTCACACGCACTGGACAAGTGAAAGAGCGGCAGTTGCTTACAATTGACCCGCGTCGCCACGGCAACATTACCGATATGGCGCTGTTAGCTGGTGCTAGCTCGATATTATTCGGTCACGATGGCGGTAAAGTCACGCAGTGGTTTGAAGTGGCCGGCGATGATGGTCGTCGTTATCAGTTTATCCGTGATTTCCAAGCTGCTGAATCAGCGATTAGTGACATCGTGGTGGAATATTATCGCCGTACCTTCTACACCATTGCGCAAGATGGTGACGTGGGTGTGTTCCACACCACTTCTGAGGCGGACCTATTCCAAGGGAAGCCTGATGGTTACAGCACTACGCAAATGGTCATCGATCCGCGGGCAAATACCTTGCTGGCACTCGATCAAGGTCAGTTGAACATTTTTGACTTAGTCAACGAACACCCAGAAGTTACATGGAGCGGGATCTGGCAAGAGGTTTGGTACGAAGGCTATCCAGAGCCAGACTACGTATGGCAGTCAACGTCAGGCTCGGACGATTTTGAACCTAAGTTTAGCTTGGTACCGATTTCGTTCGGTACTATCAAAGCCGCGGCTTACGCGATGCTATTCGCGGTGCCTATCGGTTTGGCCGCAGCTGTTTATACCGCTTATTTTATGTCGCCGGGGGTACGCAAAGTCGTTAAACCTACGGTCGAAATTATGGAAGCTTTGCCAACCGTAATTCTTGGTTTCTTGGCAGGTCTATGGCTCGCTCCAATAGTGGAGACTTATTTGCCTGGCATTGTCGCGGTGATTATCTTAGTGCCGCTCGCGGTGGTCGCCTTCGCGGCGCTATCATCGCTGCTGCCACAAGCGTTACGCAACAAGTTCACCGATGGCCGCGCAGCACTGATTTTGATTCCGGTGGTAGCCTTCGTCGGTTGGTTTTCGTTTGCGATGTCACCGGTGGTCGAAGCTTGGCTGTTCGGTGGTAACGTGCGCGAATATCTCACCAACGAGCTGGGCATTACCTTTGACCAACGTAACTCCTTGGTGGTTGGTATCGCCATGGGCTTTGCGGTCATTCCAACTATCTTCTCCATTGCTGAAGATGCGGTGTTCAGCGTACCTAAACATCTGTCGAATGGTTCTTTGGCGCTTGGTGCAACCACCTGGCAAACCCTCACCAAAGTAGTGCTACTCACTGCGAGCCCGGGGATTTTCTCGGCGGTGATGATGGGCCTAGGACGTGCGGTAGGCGAAACCATGATTGTATTGATGGCAACCGGTAACACGCCGATCATGGATTGGAACATATTTGAGGGGATGCGCACTTTGTCTGCGAACATTGCGGTCGAAATGCCGGAATCTGAAGTCGGCAGCTCGCATTACCGTATCTTGTTCTTAGCCGCATTCGTATTGTTCGTTTTCACTTTCGCGTTTAACACCGTGGCAGAGCTTGTGCGCCAACGGTTACGTGAAAAATACAGCTCGATGTAACGAAGAGGATTTCCATGAAAGATTGGTTTAAATCAGGAAAACCGTGGATTTGGCTCACTGCAGGTTCAGTGAGCATCAGTCTAATTGCGGTCATCGGGCTACTCATTTTGATCGGTTGGCGCGGCTTGTCGTTCTTCTGGCCAGCGCAAATCCACGAAATGGACGTGCGTGCCACAGATGGCTCTATTTCAACCATTATTGGTGAAGTCTACGATAGCGAAACGATTCCATTATCGCGTTTGCAAGAGTCAGGTGTTGAACTTGATAATTACAACGAAGAAATGCTCGATCGTTGGCTCATTAAAGTAGGTAACCGCGAATACGTGCCACTCGATTTTACTTGGGTGCTAGAGCCACAAATCGTTCGTGATGAGACGCCCAAAGACTTAGCCAAGCTGGAGCGTGCCAAAGACGGTAACTTCTATGGTTACGTGGTTGATGTGCTTGAGAATGGTGAGTCGGTTGCTACTAGCGATAACGTTCGTGCGGTGTTGCGTGAACGTATCGAGCGCGTAGTGGAACTCAACGAGCAAGCCAGCGATCTACAAGACAGCGATATTGGTGCGATCAACTATGAGCTAAATGATCTGCGGCTGCAGCGCCGCGCGTTAGAGCTCGAGGGTAAATTAACGGAAGCTGAAGAAGCGCGTATTGCCGCCGAAGAAGCGCAGTTACGTGCCGACTACGAAGTGCTTGAAGCTGAGTTGTTTGAATTGCGCGAGCAGGCCAATCGTGACGCCGTAGTGATGCGTGATATGCGTGGCGTAGAAGTGACTTTACCGATGTATCGTATGCTTGATGTTAGCTTCCCGAACGACATGGGGTTATTGGCTAAAGTAGGGCACTTCTTTGTCGAAATTGGTAAGTTTATCAGCGCCGATCCGCGTGAAGCGAATACTGAAGGCGGGGTATTTCCGGCGATTTTCGGTACCGTGTTCATGGTGTTATTGATGTCGATCATCGTCACGCCATTTGGGGTGGTTGCGGCCATTTACCTGCACGAATACGCGGGTAAAAACGCCATCACGCGCTTGATTCGTATTGCCGTAATTAACCTCGCTGGCGTACCCTCTATCGTGTACGGGGTGTTTGGTCTAGGCTTCTTCGTGTATATGGTGGGTGGTTCACTGGACCAAATCTTCTACCCAGAAGCCTTGCCGAGCCCGACCTTTGGTACGCCAGGGGTGATGTGGGCAGCGATTACCTTGGCTATTTTGACTTTGCCGGTGGTGATTGTCTCGACCGAGGAAGGTCTATCACGAATTCCAAGCACCTTGCGCGAAGGCAGCTTAGCGCTCGGCGCGACCAAGGCAGAAACACTATGGCGCATCATCATTCCGATGGCGTCGCCAGCGATTATGACCGGCCTTATTTTGGCCGTGGCTCGGGCCGCAGGTGAAGTTGCGCCACTGATGTTGGTAGGCGTTGTGAAGTCAGCACCGATGCTGCCAGTGGATGGGAACTTCCCGTACTTCCACTTAGATCGCAAGTTTATGCACTTGGGCTTCCATATTTACGACGTCGGCTTCCAAAGCCCTAACGTTGAAGCGGCGCGCCCGTTGGTCTATGCGACCTCATTCTTACTCGTCACCGTGATTGTTGGTTTGAATTTAACCGCTATCGGGGTACGTAACCATTTACGTGAAAAGTATCGCTCGTTAGAACACTAACAGCGCTCAGCAGCGAAAAGGTCTATTTATGATTTCGGTAACTCCGACTACGCAAGAAGCGACACAATTAGATTTAGAAAACTTGAGTGCTGAAGAAACGGCACTTACTATCAATAACTTGAACCTGCACTACGGTGATGCGCAGGCGCTTTATGATATTTCGATGGCGATTCCGAAGAACCGCGTCACCGCGTTTATCGGTCCGTCAGGTTGTGGTAAATCAACGCTACTGCGTTGCATTAATCGCATGAACGATCTGGTCGAAATTTGTAAGGTCAGCGGCGAGATCCGGTTGCATGATAAGAACATTTACGACAAAGATGTCGACGTTGCTGCCTTGCGCCGCAACATTGGTATGGTGTTTCAGCGCCCCAATCCGTTCCCCAAATCGATTTACGAGAACGTGGTTTACGGCATGCGCTTGCAGGGTGTGAACGACCGTCGTACGCTAGATGAAGTGGTCGAGCGTTCATTGAAAGGCGCGGCCTTGTGGGACGAAGTCAAAGATCGTCTAAACGCCAGCGCTTTCAGTTTGTCAGGTGGTCAGCAGCAACGTTTGGTGATTGCCCGTGCGATTGCCATTGAACCTGAAGTGTTATTGCTCGACGAACCTACTTCGGCACTTGACCCGATTTCAACTTTGACAATTGAAGAGTTGATTACCGAATTGAAAGAAAAGTACACCGTGGTCATCGTGACGCACAACATGCAACAGGCGGCGCGGGTGTCTGATCAAACCGCGTTCTTGTACATGGGCAAGTTGATTGAGTACGCTGATACCAACACCTTGTTTACTACGCCGTCGAACAAACAGACGGAAGACTACATTACCGGTCGTTACGGTTAAGGAGAACGGCATGGATAAAATTAATACGAGTCGACACATCTCCGGCAAATTCAACGATGAGTTGGACGCGGTTCGCACGCAGGTGATGAACATGGGTGGTTTGGTGGAGCAGCAGCTACGTGACTCGCTGTTGGCGATTGAAAACTCAGACCATGACTTGGCAGAGCAAATTTTGCAGCGTGATTACAAAATCAACGCACTCGAAGTGCAAATCGATGAAGCGTGCGTGCAGATTATTGCTAAGCGTCAACCCGCAGCCAGTGACTTGCGCCTTATCATCGCAATTTTCAAAACCATCGCCGACCTTGAGCGGATGGGTGACGAAGCTGAGCGTATCGCCCGCGTTGCACTTGAAAGCTTTAACAATGACCAACAACAGTTTTTGGTGAGCCTCGAAAATCTCGGGCAGCAGGTACTGGCAATGCTGCGCGGTGTGCTGGATGCCTTCGCCCGTATGGATTTGGATGCGGCCTATGAAGTGCATCAAATGGATGCCCAAGCCGACCGTCAGTACGAAGGCCTGACACGTCAATTGATGACCTACATGATGGAAGATCCACGCGGCATTCCAAAAGTCATGAACGTCCTTTGGTCAGCGCGCTCACTGGAGCGTATCGGCGACCGTTGTCAAAACATCGCCGAATACATCATCTTCTTCGTCAAAGGCAAAGACGTCCGTCACGTGTCGCCAGAATCTATGGCACGCACCGTCGGCCGCTCTGCTCCCGAAGCCGACCCAAAAGACTAATACAGCACTCGAGCGCGAATGGTGCCCTCAATCGTGCGCATTTGCTCCAACAGATCGTCGGCGATGCTGCTTTCTTTCGGCGTGTCGACGTCGATGACCACATAGCCCACATCGGCGTCGGTCTGTAAGTACTGACCAGAGACGTTGATGTTTTGCTCGGCGAGCAGTTGGTTAATGCGGGTCAGCATGCCTGGCCGGTTTTCGTGAATATGCAACAAGCGGCGCGAGCCGTGGTGCGTGGGTAACGATACTTCTGGGAAATTCACCGCAGACAAGGTCGAGCCGTTGTCGGAGTAGTGCGCCAATTTTCCGGCTACTTCCACGCCGATGTTTTCTTGTGCTTCTTGGGTGGAGCCACCGACATGCGGCGTAAGAATGCAGTTGTCGAGGCCGCGCAACGGCGATTCGAAAATAGCGTTATTGCTGCTCGGTTCGACGGGGAACACGTCAATGGCGGCACCTGCTAAATGGCCACTGCGTAGCGCGTTAGCGAGCGCGTCGATTTGCACCACTGTACCGCGGGAAGCATTGATCAGCAGCGACCCGGGTTTCATTTTTGCCAATTGCGGCGCATCAATCATCCACTGCGTTTGTGCAGTTTCTGGTACGTGTAAGGTCACCACATCGGCTTGCGCCAACAGCGCGTCAAGCGACGCAACGGCACTGGCATTACCCAGCGGCAGCTTGCTTTCGATATCGTAAAAACGTACCTGCATACCGAGCTGCTCAGCCAAAATACTGAGCTGGCTGCCAATGTGACCGTAGCCGATAATGCCTAATACTTTGCCCCGTGCTTCGTAACTACCGTTGGCCGATTTATCCCAGCCACCACGGTGGGCGGCGGCATTTTTCTCGGGAACGCGGCGCAACAGCATAATGATTTCAGCCAAAACCAGCTCTGCAACGCTGCGGGTATTGGAAAATGGCGCATTAAACACCACCACGCCATGCTTACGCGCGGCGGCTAAATCAACTTGGTTGGTGCCGATACAGAAACAGCCGACGCCAATCAGCTTGTCGGCAGCAGCGAACACTTTGTCGGTCAACTGCGTACGCGAACGGATACCGACGAAGTGGGCATCGCGAATTTTCTCACAAAGCTCGGCTTCATCGAGTGCGGTTTTCACGTACTCAATGTTGGTATAGCCACGTTGTTTGAGGATCTCGACAGCGCTTTGATGCACGCCTTCTAGTAATAAAAACTTAATACGATCTTTTGCTAAAGAAACTTGGCTCATGGGGTTACTTCACTGTCTCTACGCCGTTGGCACTGGCAACAATGGCAAGGTCTGCGCCGCGTTGGGCAAACAAACCATTGGTGACCACACCAACAATATTATTCAGTTGTTGTTCTAAATGAATCGGATCGAGGATATCAAAATTGTGCACGTCGAGGATCCAGTTCCCGTTATCGGTCACCACGCCTTCGCGCCACACCGGGTCACCACCAAGTTTGACGATTTCGCGGGCGACATAAGAGCGTGCCATCGGAATCACTTCAACCGGTATCGGAAAACGCCCTAAACGACCCACCTGCTTCGAGGTATCGACGATACAAACAAAGGTTTGTGCGACGGCGGCGATAATTTTCTCGCGCGTCAGTGCGGCGCCGCCTCCTTTGACCATGCGCAGGTGCGCGTCGATTTCGTCTGCGCCGTCTACGTAAATCGGCACTTCGGTCACCGTATTCAGGTCAACCACACGAATGCCGTGCGCTTTGAGGCGTTCAGTTGAGGCTTCTGAACTCGAAACTGCAGCTTCAATGTCGTGCTTGAGTTCGGCCAATGCATCGATAAAGAAATTCACCGTTGAACCGGTGCCGACACCGATCACTGAACCGGGCTTGAAATGGGTTTTTACGTAGTCAAATGCGGCTTGTGCAGCCTGTTGTTTGAGTTGATCTTGTGCGGATGCCATGGCTACTTCCAAAGTGAGTGGGCTATGGCCTTTCAGTATACAGTCTTAGGTCCGAAAGTCCCATATTTTCGCAGGGGTAATCACCCGCGGTAGCGGCACGTCCCAAGGCG
This sequence comes from Pseudidiomarina salilacus, assembly GCF_047323925.1. Lineage (GTDB taxonomy): Bacteria > Pseudomonadota > Gammaproteobacteria > Enterobacterales > Alteromonadaceae > Pseudidiomarina > Pseudidiomarina salilacus. Next base: position 61,813 of record NZ_CP178753.1, on the reverse strand, counting down.
CATGAGGCAGTGCCTCAACATACTGACAATCAAAAGCTAAACCGATGGGCTGCAAATCAGGTAACAAGCCCTGATGCCAAGCGGCGAGGGTGCGATCGTAAAAGCCACCGCCCATGCCGAGTCGATTACCTTGTGCGTCGAAACCTACCAGTGGCACTAGCAATACCCGCAAAGCACTTAACGGCACAATGTCAGGGCAGCGCAGTTGCGGCTCGGGAATGTTGTAGGTGTTGGCTTGCCAACGGGTTTGCGGGTGCACTTTCAAAAACAACAAATGCTGCAAACTGACAGGGTGCAATACCGGCAGTGCCAGTCGATGCTGCAGTTGTAAATGCTGATTCAGAGCTTGGGTTGGGAGCTCCGCCCGTACGCTGTAATAGCTGCCAACGGTGGTGCTTTGTTGCAGCTCAGGCAGTGCCAGTAAGCGTTCACTGACCTGTTGGGCGGCTGCCTCACGCTCTGCGGTACTTAGCGCTTGACGCGCGGCAAGGAGCTGTTTTCTGAATTGCTGTCGTGGCATGGCGCTGTTATTCTGAGACTCTTATCAACCTCTTATGAAGGTGTGTTATAGCATGATTAAACAGCTACTGACTATGTTCGCGTTGAGTGTCGCCTTGACCAGCCAAGCCATTGCAGCGCCGCCGAAAGCACCAGCGCGCGGTGACCAAGGTGAAGGCCCCTATGAGCGCTTAATTTTGCGTGGGGTTAACTTGATCAACGGTGAAGGCGCACCGATGCAAGGCCCGGTCGATATTGTGATCGAAAATGATCGCATCACCAATGTGGTGAGTGTCGGCAACCCAGGTGTGCCGATTGTTGGCAAGCGGCCAGAAGCCCGCGCTGGCGACAAAGAGATGGACTTAACCGGCCACTACGTGTTGCCGGGTTTTGTCGATATGCATGGTCACATTGGCGGTTCAGCTGAGGGCATTCCGGCCGAATATGTGCTGAAACTGTGGCTCGCGCACGGCATTACCACAGTACGTGAACCGGGTAGCTTTAACGGCCTAGACTGGACCAAATGGCACCAACAACAGTCAGCTGAAAACACCATTGTCGCGCCGCGGATTATTCCTTATGCCGGCTTTGGCATGGGTAGTTCGGAGCCGATTTTTACTGCAGAGCAGGCGCGCGAATGGGTGCGTGACATCAAGCGCCAGGGTGCCGCTGGCATCAAATTCTTCGGTGCCCGTCCGCAAATTATCGCCGCAGCACTTGATGAAGCGAAGCAGCAAGAGCTTGGCACTATGATGCACCATGCCCAGCTCAATGTGGTACGCACCGATGTGGTCGATTCGGCACGCATGGGCTTGGGCAGTATGGAGCATTGGTATGGCTTGCCAGAAGCGTTGTTCACCGAGCGCACCATTCAGGATTACCCCGCCGACTACAACTACAACAACGAACAAGACCGCTTTGCCGCCGCCGGTGAATTATGGAAGCAGGCCGCAGAGCCAGGTTCAAAGCGTTGGCAGCAAGTACGTGACGAGCTGATTGAACTCGATTTCACCATCAACCCAACCTTAACCATTTACGAAGCCAGTCGTGACTTGATGCGTGAGCGCCAAGCGATTTGGCACGACGAATACACCTTGCCGCAGCTGTGGGAGTTTTTTGAACCTAGCCGCTATGCACATGGTTCGTATTGGTTTGACTGGACCACCGATGAAGAGATTGCTTGGCGCAAAAACTATCAAAAATGGATGGCGTTTTTGCAAGACTTTAAAAACCATGGCGGCCGCATCACCACAGGTTCTGACGCAGGTTATATCTACAAAATTTATGGCTTTGGCTTGATTCGTGAGTTCGAATTGTTGCGTGAGGCTGGCTTTAACGCCTTAGAAGTGGTGCAAGCCGCAACTTTGAATGGTGCTGAAGCACTTGGGATGGAAGCCGATATTGGTAGCGTCGTGCCGGGGAAAAAAGCTGACTTGGTGATTGTCGCGGAAAATCCGTTGGCGAACTTCAAAGTGCTCTACGGAACCGGCCACTTTAAGCTGGATGAGAACAATCAACCGATGCGCACCAAAGGTGTTCGCTACACCATTAAAGACGGTATCGTTTACGATGCGCAGGAATTGTTGGCTGATGTTCGCCGTCTCGTCGAGCAGGCGAAAGCTGCCGACGAATAGGACTCAATAAAAGGGGTGATCACCCGAGATGCCGCTGCGTGCCTTGGCCCTTGAACCCACTGGTTCAAGGCGGGGCGCAAATTCACGGCCGTAGGCTTCTCGATACAGGTCGAGCTTGCACAATAGCCGGTCAGTGAGCCCCTTTACTGATGACATCGGCTCAGGGACATTAGCGTGCTGGCGTACATCCCAGGCGATCCTAACTGTCAAATTTTAGCGTCGCCCTGGACGTTGTTCGGTGGTGACTTGTTCCAGGGTTTCTTGCAGCAGTTTAATCTTTTCTTCTAACTCACGAATGCGTGCTTGCTGTTGCTGCTCGAGCAAGGCGCTTTCATGGCTCAGGTTCAACGCCGCCATCACCGCAATTTGTTCTGGATGGCTGAGTTTCGTTGCCTGTTTAATTTGTTCTAAGCGTTGATTGAGCTTATCCGCAGCTTGCTGCAAAGCCACCTCTTGCCCTTGGGGACAATTCACCTTGTAGTGACGGTCCATCAATTTGATGTCCATGGTGCGTTGGCTCATATCGTCAGTTCCCTTTGCATTGCTTGGTGCCTATTATGACATGCCTCGAGGGGCGTTGTCAGCTAGCCTGTCGACATTGGTAGTGGTAGGATGTGAACCTATTTTAGCAAGAATACATATGACGATAGACCAAGAGATTAGATTATGACCAGCAGCTCACAACGCTATGACCGCCTGAGTGAATTTTTTGAGCACCAGGGCCTGCTTTCGAGCGCCGCCGAAGTGCACGGCTTACTGACCGGCATGGTCGCTGGCGGCGCCAGTGTCACTGGCGACGAGTGGCTGTTGTTACTCAGCGATTTGATCAACGAAGGGCAGCCCTTTTCCAGCGAAGTTAAAGATCAGGTAAAAGAGCTCGCCGGTGAAGCTTGTGCCAGTTTACGTGACCCCGATTTAGGCTTTCAGCTGTTATTACCCGGCGACCACGAACCGCTGTATGAACGCCTGCAAGCACTGACCGCTTGGGTGCAGTCGTTTTTAGTTGGCTTTGGCGTGAATCAGACCAATCTCGCGGGGCTTTCTGCCGATTTGCGTGAGGCCATCGACGATATGGTGGAAATTGCCAAGCTCGAAATTGAAGTCGAAGATGACGAAGAAGCCGAGCGCGCCTACTTCGAAATCATGGAATATTTACGCATTAGCTCGATGCTGTGTTTCAACGAATTGGGACAAGACGGCAACGGCGAGTGTAAGACCAATAAAACTCTGCATTAATACCCAATAAAGAGGTAGCGATGGAAGCCTTTGTACAGCGTCGCCAACGGCTGTTAGCAATGTTGGCCGAACAGGATGCCGCTTGCCTTGCGATTATTCCAAGTGCCAGCCTCGTCACCCGCAGTAACGACACCGAATACCCGTTTCGCCAAAACAGCGACTTTTTCTATTTGACTGGCTTCAACGAACCCGACGCGGTGTTGGTGCTGGCACCCGATGCAGAGTTGCCGGTGCAGCTGTTTTGCCAGCCGAACGACCCACATGCGGAAGTTTGGCATGGTCGCCGCTTAGGCACCGCGCGCGCTGTGGCCGAATTACAAGTCGACGTTGCGCATAGCATTGATGATCTTGATGAGCAGCTAGAATTCTTGATGAACGGCTGTAAAACCGTGTTTTGTGACCTCGGCAACAGCGAGTGGTTGCAACACTGGCAGTCATTGGCAGCTGAGTTAGCCAGTCAGCGCAAGCAGGGCAATCAAGCGCCGCGCCAGTGGCATGATTTAGCGCCGTGGTTGCACCGCGAGCGTATGGTGAAATCCGCGGCGGAGCTTGAATTAATGCGTAAGGCTGCGGCGATTAGTGTGGATGCGCACAAACGCGCGATGCGCTTTGTGCAACCGGGGCGTATGGAATATCAAGTGGCCGCCGAAATTCACCATGAATTTGCCATGCAAGGCGCCAGCGGGCCGGCGTACGGCACTATTTGCGGCGGTGGGGTCAATGCGTGCATTTTGCATTACACCGAGAACAGTGCCGAATTGCGTGACGGCGATTTACTGCTAATCGATGCGGGCGCAGAATACCAAGGCTATGCGGGCGATATTACGCGCACCTTCCCGGTGAACGGGCGCTTTAGCGAGACGCAAAAGCAATTGTATGAAGCAGTTTTGCGCGCGCAACAGGCGGCATTTGCGGTGATTAAGCCGGGCGCGACCTTGCAGCAAGCCCATGAAGCGGCGGCGCGCTCGATTACTGAAAGTTTAGTGGCGCTGGGTATTCTCAGCGGCGACGTTGAAGAACATTGGCAAGCGCAAAGCTACCGCAGCTATTTTATTCATGGGCTGGGCCATTGGCTTGGTCTTGACGTCCACGATGTTGCCGATGAGCGACAGAATTACAAAGCGATTCCGTTTGCGCCCGGCATGGTGATCACCGTTGAACCGGGCATTTACATTCCCGCCGATGACCTTGATGTGGGCGAACAGTGGCGCGGCATGGGTATTCGGATTGAAGATGACGTCATCATCACCGCTGATGGTTTTGAAAACATGACCGCAGCGGCACCGAAAACAGTAGAAGAGATCGAAGCGTGGATGCAACAGCAGTAACTCAGACCATTGTGATTGCCGGGGGCGGCCTGGTTGGCTCGCTGACGGCATTATTGGTGGCTCGGCAACGTGCTGACTTACAGCTGCTGGTAGTGGAGCCCACACCCGCGGGTCCAGTGCCGGACAAGCGTACCATTGCCTTGGCGGCAGCCACCGTCGAATTGCTCGAACGCGAAGGCTTGTGGTCGGCAGTGGCTGAAGCTGCCGAAGGCATTCAACACATTCACGTGAGCGACAAAGGCTACTGCGGTGTCACTCGCTTGCACGCCGAACAAGAAGGGGTGCCTGCGCTTGGTCAAGTGGTACCAGCAGCGCATCTGAATCGGGCGTTGTTCGATGCGTTGGCGCAAATGCCGAATGTGGAATGGCGCGCCGAACATCAAGTCAGTGATTTTAGTTACAGCGCTGACCATGTCACTGTTGAGCTGCAAGGGCCGCAACACACCGAGTCGGTGCGCGCTTGCTTACTTATCGGCGCCGATGGCCAACGCTCGCTTGTGCGCGAACGTGCAGGCATCGCACAACAAACCACCGACTACGGCCAAACCGGCATTATCGCCACCCTAGAGCTCGCCGATGATCTCGACGGTTGGGCTTATGAACGCTTCACCGACACCGGTCCCGTTGCCTTGTTGCCCTTACCAAACCGCGCTGCCTCATTGGTATGGAGTGTCGAAACTGAACACGCTGACGCGATCATGGCCTTGCCAGAAGCAGAATTTGTGCGCCGCGTGCAACAAGTGTTTGGCTACCGTGCCGGACGCTTTACCGGCGTCAGCGGTCGCATCGCCCATCCGTTACAATTGCATTTAGCCGAGCGCAGCGTCGCTCACCGCACGGTGATTATCGGCAATGCGTCTCATACGTTGCACCCGATTGCAGGGCAGGGCTTTAACCTAGGCGTGCGCGATGCCATTTGTTTAAGCCAGCAACTAGCACAGAGCACAGATCCCGGCAGTTACACCACGCTCGCTGACTATTGGCAGCTGCGCGCGGCGGACTATCAACAAATTATCGGCTTGACCGATGGCCTGGTGCGCGGCTTCTCAAATCATTATTGGCCGCTGACCAAAGCCCGTAATTTGGCTTTGTTAGGTCTTGATGCTTTGCCGCCTCTGCGTCATGCCTTTGCCGCGCGCACCATGGGCTTGGCGATGACCCGTAACTGGCAAGGAGGCAACTAATGCAGCACTTTATTGTGGTTGGCGGCGGTATGATCGGATTAACCGCGGCACTTGGGTTACGCCAGCAGGGCCATCGCGTGACCCTGCTTGAGCAAGGCGCAGCGCCGACCTACAACGATACTCTAGAGCTGCGCGTCAGCGCCATTGCGCATTCGAGCCGCCGCTTGTTGCAGCAGCTCGGGGTCTGGCAAACGCTACCGAGCGAGCGTTTGGGGCCTTACCAAGCGATGGAAGTATGGGACCACGATAGTTTCGGTCGTATCGCCTTTCATGCCAGCGAAGCCAACGCCACCGACCTAGGGGCGATTGTCGAGAATCGTGTGTTAGAACAGCATTTGTGGCAGCGGGCGGCAGCCGCAGGCGTCGAGTTGCATGAAAACGCCAGTGTCAGTGCGCAGCAAGTAACCGCCGAACGGGTTTGGGTCGAAGCCAACGGCCAACGCTTTGATGGCGATTACCTGCTGGCCGCCGACGGCGGTCGTTCGCCGTTGCGCCAAGCTGCTGGTTTGCCGCTGACCTTTTGGGATTATCAACAACGCGGTTGTGTGGCGGTCATTGAGTGCAGCGAACCCCATGGCGGCTGTGCGCGTCAGGTGTTTTTACCCAGTGGCCCGGTGGCCTGGTTGCCGCTCGCAGATCCGCATCAGGTTTCGCTGGTGTGGTCAGCTGATACCGCAGTCGCAGCGGAACTTGAAGCGCTGGACGACAGCGCTTTTGCCAAGCAATTGCAGCGTGTCAGTGACCAGTGTCTCGGCCAGCTAAAAGTGGTGTCAAAACGTGCATCTTTCCCACTGCGCATGCAATACACCCAGCGTTGGCTGCAACACCGCTTGTTAGTGCTCGGCGATGCCGCTCACACCATTCATCCACTGGCTGGACAAGGTGCAAACCTGGGTTTTGGCGATGTCAGCGACTTGCTCAAAGTGACCGCCGAAGACTTTACCCAGCGCGACCTCCGCGAATGGGAACGTACACGTAAACTGGCGGCGGTCGAAATGATTAGCGCCATGGAAGCCTTTAAGCGCGGCTTTGGCACCGCTCAACCACTGGCAAAACTCGTCCGTGGCATTGGCCTGAAATTCGCCAATAGCTTCGGCCCACTAAAACGCCAGCTGATTAAATCCGCTCTTGGATAAACTGCGCCAGTTGCTGGGCCGCTGAGTTGTCGGTGGCCCGCATCGCCAACATCACGCCAACTTCGCCGAGTTCTGGCAAGGCTACATTGTTAGGTCCGCGCTGCAGGCGCTCCAAATGACTCGGCACTGTGCTTTGTGCCAGTACCGTCAGCCCCAGACTACTCTCAATTGCTGCGGTTAAACCGCTAAAGTCGCTGTTGGTGTAGGTAATCCGCGACGCAATGCCTGCTTCCCGCAAAGCGCGCAAGGCACGGCGTCGATAAATGCAGCCATCAGGTGCGACCACCAAAGGCAAGGGCTCAGGCAGTAAGTAACTCTCCTGATTGCCGACCCACACCAAAGGCTCTTGGCGCAGCTCGAGCCATTGCTCGGCGGGCATGCGGGCGGTGTTCGCGGCCTCGGTCAAGGCAATAATAACGTCGAAGGCATCCGCTTGCTGAATCAGCTGCTTACTCAGCCCCGAGGTGACCTCGAGCGCGACATTCGGGTAGCTTTGCGCGAACTGGCCAAGCACTTGCGGCAGCAATTTACTGGCAAACTCACTGGTGATGCCCAAGCGCACGCGGCCACTGAGGGTTGGTTCGGTCAGCCTAGCGATAATTTGGTCGTTGAGACTGAGCATGGCGCGGGCGGTGTCGAGTAACTCGGCGCCCGCGGTGGTGAGCTGAATGCGGCCACCACTGCGGGCGTATAAACTGACGCCAAGCTGTTCTTCCAGGCGCTGCAATTGCAGACTGATCGCCGGTTGTGAGCGGCCCAATTGTTGCCCTGCTGCAGTAAAGCTCTGCAGCTCGTAAACACTAACAAAAGCCCGTAAGGCATCCAGAGGGAGCTGTTGCACCGTAATTCCTCGCAAAATTATTTGAATTTACAATAGCGCACGAAACTTTATTAATAATCCAAATAATAGCATAAGGAATATTAATTTGTTGCTAGCGCGTCGGGGCTTTATAATTGCGGGCACTTTTTACTCCGCAACAGGACGATGAAGCTATGGCAAATCGCACTCCTCTGTACGACGCGCACGTGAAAGCTGGCGCAAAAATGGTCGACTTTCATGGTTGGGACATGCCGCTCAACTACGGTTCGCAAATCGAAGAACACAACGCAGTACGCAATGACTCTGGCGTGTTCGACGTATCGCACATGACAATCGTTGATGTTGCGGGTCTTGATGCGAAAGCTTTCTTACGCAAGTTACTCGCCAATGACGTTGCCAAAATCACCATTCCTGGCAAAGCACAGTACAGCAGCATGCTGAACGAAAAGGGCGGCGTTATCGACGACCTTATCGTGTATTTCTTCAGCGACACCTCGTATCGTTTAGTCGTCAACTCAGCGACGCGCGAACGTGACGTTGAATGGATCCAAAGCGTTGCACGTAACTTCCAAGTAGATATCACCGAGCAACCGACGCTTGCCATGGTTGCCCTGCAAGGTCCAAAAGCCGCAGCTAAGCTGAAACTGATTTTAGGCGACGACTTCGGCGCTGTAGATGGCATGAAGCCATTTATGTCTGCGCAAGTAGGTGACTTATTTATCGCGACCACTGGTTACACCGGCGAAGCTGGTTACGAGATCGTATTGCCGGCTGCCAACGTAGAAAAGCTTTGGGAAAACCTACTCAATGTGGGCGTGCAGCCATGTGGCCTAGGTGCACGTGATACCTTGCGCTTAGAAGCAGGTATGAACCTTTACGGACAAGACATGGACGAAGGCATCACGCCACTCGAAGCCAACATGGGCTGGAGTGTTGCGTTTGAGCCAGAAGACCGTGCCTTTATCGGTCGTGAAGCACTCGAGAAGCAAAAAGCCGAAGGCCACGACAAGCTTGTGGGCCTCGTCATGCGCGAAAAAGGCGTCTTACGCCATGGGCAAAAAGTCGTGGTTGAAGGCGGCGAAGGCGTCATCACTTCTGGTACTTTTTCGCCGACCCTTGGCTTCTCTATCGCCATGGCGCGTGTGCCGTCGACCGTGGGCGAAACCGCCGAAGTGGAAATGCGCAAGAAATTCGTTACAGTTAGCGTGGTGAAGCCAAGCTTCGTCCGCAATGGCAAAGCACTCGTTTAATTACAGAACAACCTAGTTGAGGAACGCAAAATGAGCTCTATTCCAAAGGAATTAAAGTACGCATCAACCCACGAGTGGGTGCGCAACGACGGTGACGGCGTATTTACCGTAGGTATTACTGAGCATGCGCAAGATTTGTTAGGCGACATGGTGTTTGTGGAATTGCCAGAAGTTGGCGATACCGTTTCTGCCGGCGACGACGTTGCTGTGTGTGAATCGGTAAAAGCAGCATCTGATATCTACGCGCCGATCGCTGGTGAAGTTCTGGAAGTCAACGAAGACCTCGAAGACGCTCCTGAAACGGTTAACAACGACCCGTACGGTGACGGCTGGTTGTTCAAAATCAAAGCTGAAGACCCAAGCGAAGTAGAAAGCCTACTTGACGCAGAAGGTTATCAAGCAGTTATCGACGAAGATTAATTTGGCCACCCGGATAAAGGGACACGAAGTAAATGACCACAGCTACGCTTAAGCAGTTAGAGAATCATGGTGAGTTCATCAGTCGCCACATCGGTCCAAGTGCCGATGAGCAAGCAGAAATGCTGGCGGAACTAGGTGTTGATTCACTAGAAGCATTGACCAAGGACACGGTACCGGGCGCGATCCGTCGCGACCCATTTTTGCAAGTTGGTGAACCGTTGTCAGAAGTCGAGGCGCTAGCCAAGCTGAAGACCATCGCCAGCAAGAACAAAGTACTGACCTCGTTCATTGGCATGGGCTACTACGATACCCTCGTACCGAACGTGATTTTACGCAACGTGCTCGAAAATCCGGGTTGGTATACGGCCTACACGCCGTATCAGCCAGAAATCGCCCAAGGTCGTTTGGAAGCCATTTTGAACTTCCAACAAATGACCATGGACCTCACTGGTCTCGATTTAGCCAGCGCCTCGTTACTCGACGAAGCCACTGCTGCAGCTGAAGCGATGGCCATGGCGAAGCGCGTCTCGAAGAGCAAATCGAACGCTTACTTCGTTGCCGATAACGTCTATCCGCAAACCTTAGACGTATTGCAAACCCGCGCCGAAATGTTTGGTTTTGAAGTGATCGTGGGCCCTGCGCACGAAGCGACTAACCACGACGTGTTCGGTGCCTTGCTGCAATACCCTGACCGTTACGGTCAATTGCACAACCTTGAGCAACTGATTGCTGACTTGCAAGCCGAGAAAGCAGTGGTTGCAGTTGCCGCTGACATCATGAGCTTAGTGCTGTTGAAAGCACCAGGCGAAATGGGTGCCGACATGGTGCTAGGTTCAGCGCAACGCTTCGGCGTGCCGATGGGCTACGGCGGTCCTCACGCAGCATTTTTCGCCACCCGCGACAAATACAAGCGCTCACTGCCAGGTCGTATCATTGGTGTTTCCAAAGATAGCCGCGGCAACATGGCGTTGCGCATGGCCATGCAAACCCGCGAACAGCACATCCGTCGTGAGAAAGCCAATTCGAACATTTGTACCGCACAGGTGTTGTTGGCCAACATGGCATCGTTCTACGCCGTGTACCACGGTCCACAGGGCTTGCGTACCATCGCTGAACGCATTCACCGTTTGACCGACATCGTCGCTCTAGGCCTGCGCGACAAAGGCGTTGAAGTCACCAACTCACAGTGGTTCGATACTTTGACCTTCAAACTCGACGGCAACGCAGAAAGCATTCTGGCCAGCGCAGTCGAGCAGGGCATGAACCTGCGTCACGACGGCGGCAACCAGTTCGGCGTCAGCTTGGACGAAGCGAAAACCCGCGCGGACGTTGAGCGCTTATTTGTTGCTTTATTCGGTGCCGACCACGGCCTCGACGTTGACGCACTCGATGCGCGCGTGAATGGCGGCGAAGTGACTTCAATTCCAGCAGAATTGCAGCGTCAAAGTGCCATTTTGACCCACGAAGTGTTCAACACGCACCACTCAGAAACCGAGATGCTGCGTTACATCAAAAAGCTGGAGAATAAAGACCTCAGCTTGAACCACAGCATGATCTCGCTCGGCTCATGTACCATGAAGCTGAATGCCACCGCAGAAATGATTCCGGTGACCTGGCCAGAGTTTGGTCAGTTGCACCCGTTCTGCCCGCAAGATCAAGCTGCCGGTTACTATGAATTGCTCAGCACCTTGTCGACTTGGTTGATTGACATTACTGGCTATGATGCCATGTCGATGCAGCCAAACTCAGGTGCACAAGGCGAATACGCAGGCTTGTTAGCGATTCAGAAGTATCACCACAGCCGTGGCGACACGCACCGTGATATCTGCTTGATCCCAAGCTCAGCGCACGGCACCAACCCAGCTTCAGCGCAAATGATGGGCATGAAAGTGGTGGTGGTCGACTGCGACAAAAACGGTAACGTCGACCTCGAAGACCTGAAAGCTAAAGCTGCAGAAGCAGGTGACAACTTGTCGTGCATCATGGTCACTTACCCGTCGACCCACGGCGTGTACGAAGAAGGCATCCGTACCATTTGTGACGTAGTGCACGAGTACGGCGGTCAGGTCTACCTTGACGGTGCCAACATGAACGCACAGGTCGGCGTGACCTCACCAGGTTACGTAGGCGCCGACGTATCGCACTTGAACCTGCACAAAACCTTCTGCATTCCACACGGTGGTGGCGGTCCTGGTATGGGCCCAATCGGCGTGAAGAAACACTTGGCGCCATTCTTGCCAAACCACAAAGTCGTGCCGATTCAAGGCACTGGCCTTGAGAACGGTGCGGTTTCAGCGGCACCTTTCGGTAGCGCAAGCATTTTGCCCATCTCGTGGATGTACATCGTCATGATGGGTTCACGCGGCCTGCGCGAAGCGACTGAAGTGGCAATTTTGAACGCCAACTACATCGCTAAGAAATTGAGCGGGCACTACCCGATCTTGTACAAAGGCCGCAACGACCGCGTCGCGCACGAGTGCATCATCGATTTGCGCCAGTTAAAAGACGCCGCCGAAGTCGCCGAAATCGACATCGCCAAGCGTCTACAAGACTATGGCTTCCACTCGCCAACCATGAGCTTCCCAGTTGCGGGCACCCTGATGGTCGAACCAACCGAGTCAGAGTCAAAGTTCGAACTCGACCGCTTTATCGAAGCCATGATCTCGATTCGCGAAGAAGTGAAGAAAGTCGAACAAGGCGAATGGCCGCAAGACAACAACCCGTTGCACAACGCGCCGCATACCTTGGCTGACATCACGGACGCTTCTTGGGATCGTCCGTACGACCGCATGACCGCCGTCTACCCAGTGCCAGCCGTGGCCGCCAACAAGTTCTGGCCATCGGTGAACCGCATCGACGACGTGTATGGCGACCGTAACTTGATGTGTAGCTGCCCAGCGGTGGAAGATTACCGCTAGCTAGTTAGTTTTGCATGATGCTGAATGCCCTCCGCTTGGAGGGCATTTTTGTTTGTGGCAATAAAAAAGCCCCGAACTTTGAAAGGTTGGGGCTTTTTCGACAAATAGTTTACGAAGGATGGTGGCTAGCTGTTCGCCGCCTTTTTCTGACGCTCAACAACGGCATTTTGCTCTGCAATAGCACGGTCAATCACACGTGCGTAGACGCGTTTTTTCTCACGCGATTTAGCGTTGTGCACGAAGTTCGATAGATTCGAACTTTCTGTCGCTTTCTTTTTGAATAGTCCAAGCATTGTTGGTTACCTTACTATTTCTATGCTCTAACCCATCTTTGTACAGGTCTACTGTACCGTCAAGGGCGCGTTATTCTATCAGCTCTAAAAGCTGTTGGCGAGTGTACCGCTCTGTAATGTAGCGTTCTATCTCGTCAACGTTGTCATGGTAGAAGCGGGTGTGCCCCTTATTGTTTTTTACCAATAAATCTACCTGTATTCGACTGCCAAACTCACCTTTTAGTTCATTTACGACTGTTTGCGCACCTAAAAATTGGTCAACGAACACAGAAGGTTCAATTCTGCGACCTTCTTCTTTTTCACGTGCTTGAACAAACTCCCAAGCAAATTCAGGTTTCTGATAAACAAACATTATCAGGACATGCCTGCTTTTTTGCAACGAACGCTCGATGTTTCGATGCGCAATATCATAATTAGACAACGTTCCATCTAGCAAAAACGACTGACCGTTTTTAAACGCGAAATCCAAGGTCCGTTCAACAATTAAAGAAACCGCCGACTGAAACAAATATGAATTACTACCTTGATACGCATCGAAATAGTGTCTGAGATCGTCAGGATCTAATCGTATGACGTTGCTCGCACCAATCTCTTCTAAAAATAGTTTGGACGCTTCGGTTTTTCCTGCTCCAGGAGAACCTGCCATAAAAACCGAAACAGGCTTTTTCTCAGCCGGAAACCGAAGCTTATCAGTGAGAGTTCGAGCAATTTGCGTTCGGTTCGTTTTCGCGAACATAACCGCCTGCGCAGCTATCTGTTCTTCATCTGGTGAGAGCTTTATCATCAGTTTGTCCTAAAAGATGTGCTTTGAGTGTGGCACTGACTTTTCTGCAGGTAAAGCCTTACTTCGTAGCATTCGACGTTGGACGCATTTTTGCCTGTGCTGCTTAGTCTGGTTTGCAGACAATGACTACTATGACTTTTGTGTAATTGCGCACATGTGATTCGGACGTTAACTTTATGTTTTTAAGTCTTACAGGGAGTGTTGGTTATGAAGTGGCTTTTAATCGTTGTTGTCAGCGTTCTGGTTCTTTACTCACCAACAGCAGAGAGCTGTTCATTTCGGATTAAAGGCGGCGATTTAATTCGTTGTGGCATGACCAAAATCGAAGTCATAGACAAAATCGGTAACCCCGATCTGCGCGATCGCCAATCGATTGGCATCAACACCGGGTTTGGTCGTGGTGGCCGCACCGCCGAAGCATGGTCTTACGTTGTGCGTGGTGACATCGGCGGCGAATATTACTTAACGGTGATGTTTTCGGGCAATAAAGTTGTGGAGATTGAGTCGCGGCAGGCGCGTCGGTAGGGGCTGCTTTGAGCGAACACCGGACCTTTTGACTTTCAGGTTACTGCAACTAGTGACTAGCCGTCGCGTTATTAGTAAGTGATCGTGTCGCCAGCAATGTACGGCACATTCACTTCGGCGATATTGCGTGTTTTGTTATTGTGTTGTGTGTTTAAGTCGTTTACTATCAATGACATAACAAAATAAAGGTTGGATACTGTGCGCTCGGTAGAGCGTAACTGAGCATGCTCAAATTGCCTTTGCTAACTCGGATTCTTTCAAGTCAGGAATGCCTGCTTGCTCAGTAAGTTAAGAGCTGAAAACCATCAATTGGACGAGTTGCTAAACGCGCACGCACAATATACAAATGTTAACTGTCACGGAAGATCTCAGTGAAATTTGAAGTATCGAGCAATCTTAAAATCAGTCCCGAAGATGTTGCTGGGCTACTCACCATGAAGGGCGTAAATAGGGAATTGAGCCCTCTCATCCGTATGACGGCTCCCTCAGAATGGTCAAGCAAGCCGATCTTCGAATGGCCCTCCGGTAGGGTGCTCTTTTCGAGCTGGATACTCCTTTTCGGTATCCTTCCCATTGATCGGCACACGTTCTTTTTTCAATCCATTGATCGCCAACGGGGTTTTGTGGAGGTGTCCAGTACTTTAACCAATAAGCTCTGGCACCATCGGCGGGACATCAATCGGAACGGGGCATTATGCTGGGTCACCGATACCGTCGAGTTCCAGTGTAGGTTGCCAGTGTTGGCAGACGTTCTGGCACCTGTCTACCGACTCATCTTCAAGCACCGTCATCAGGTGCTAAGGTCATACTATGGTGGCAGCGCCAGTTAACCAGTCAATTAAGTTCGTTCCGGCCTGCGGCCTCCACCGGACGCCCCTGTCGGGCCGCCGCTTATTTCAGCGTTATACGTTTTCGGAGTACTGAGTTGGAGCAACTTTCAATTAAGCCAAATTACTTGGTTAAAACCGATAATATTGGATTTCTATTTCCGGTTGTCTGGTCTTCAATCGCTCTAATTTGGGGCGTACTGTTCCACGAAGTGTCAGGTGCAATTTTCATATCAATAATGTCATTATTCTTTGTATGGTTAACTTACAAGCTGACTTCGTTCGTTTTAAGCTTTCAGCAGCATAGTGGTATCGTATCGAATGGGCATTATGATCAGGCTATTAAGTTTTTATGGTTTGTATCAGCGTTCGGTTTTCTTGTGTCTATAGCAAATGCCGTACTTTTTCAGCCAGAAAAACATATGTATTACCAAGCCGTATTTTCAATAGTCAGTTTTGGGTTTGCACTAGCCTCGGCGCGAAAATGGGGCTGTCACTATGTGGCTAAATGATATTTTAGCTAAAGCACGTATAACAAGGCGCAGCACTCGCGGCCTGCGGCCGCTGGGATGTCAACCGCTGCGCGGTCGTCACCCGTGTGCTTTGCGTTGTAAACGTCCGCTGTTGGCACAAAGCGGCCCACCGATCTGCCAAGACCAAAACCTATCCCAAGACAATCAAAAGATACTTTCTCCCCCCTCCAGCACGCTAAGATAGATCTCGATTTACCTACAACAAAAACGGAGCATGCGACGCGATAGGTTCGCGCTGAGAAACTATCGCGCTGCCGGTGGCTGTTCCTGATAAAAAGAGTACAGAGACCTCATGAATTCGCCGATTTTTCGGGAGAATGACAGCGGCAATAAGTTCGCTATATAGCAAAATAATTAATAGTAAGCTAAAATGTTCACTAATTAGCGAACGTTGGGGGCAAAATGGCGACTCGAATCGAAATTGGTAACGCAATACGCGCAAATAGAAAAGCGCTTGGTTACACACAACTGAGGTTATCAGAAATCACCGGTATTCATAAATCAACGATTTCCGAAATAGAAAATGGCCGTTTTACTGGCTCTTTTGACATCTTCGAGCGTCTGCTTGACGCCGTTGAGTTGCAATTTAATGTTTCGCGCAAGCAACATCGTTTGCCTGATTGGGATGAAATTAGTGAGCTTTTCGCCGAGGACGATGCATGACCGGTGCTGAAAAGTCCAAGTCAGTTTTACCTGCCAGGATCAATACGATTACCGTATGTATTGATGATGCCGAGGTGGGGCTGCTTACGCACGGGTCGGTGCATCATTTTCAGCCGAATCAGGACGCAAGACATGTGTCGCTGACCATGACCCAAAAGGGCATGGATGGATACTCCTCAGGCGCGCTGCACCCAATATTCTCACAGAACTTGCCCGAGGGCTTTAATCGTCATTTTATTGCCGAGAAATTAGCAAGGTATGCCAAAGTAAACGATATGTACCTATTGGCTCTGCAAGGAAGTCAGGGTATCGGTATGCTGTCTTACCAAAGCGATATTCATCTGCCTGAGGCCGAGCCTGTCGCACTTAACGATATTCTGACCTACCGCAGTCCGGACCCCTTATTCCCGCAGCTGCTGGAAAAATACTATCTACGCAACTCTTTGGCTGGCGTGCAACCAAAAGTTAGCGTGCCTCGCAGCACAAGAATTTCAACCGAGCGCACCGTAGAACACCGAGACCTAATTGTTAAAACCTTTGATGCCAAATTTCCGCTGCTTACCGTGAATGAATTTGTTTGTATGGAAGCGGCTCGTTGGTGTGGACTAGCTCCTCCGAAAGCCTATTTGCCAGAAAACTTAGAAACTTACGTGGTCGAGCGATTCGACATCTCCGATGAAGGTATTCGGCTCGGTTATGAAGACTTCACTACCTTGATGAAAAAGCCAAATGATCCAGATGCAAAGTATTCTGGCAGCTATGAGGCACTTTTGTATGCAACGCACCTGTACACGAACAACCAAGCAGAAGTGGAAAAAATCTACCGTTACATTGTGTTCAACTGTTTAATTGGCAATGGCGATGCGCACCTAAAGAACTTCGCACTGCAATACGCGCCGGACATGAGTGCTATTCATGTATCGCCCCCGTTCGATATCACTCACATCATCATTTACGACACCATCGACAACAAGATGGCGCTGAAATTAGCGGGTAGTAAAACATTTCCCGATGTCACAACGCTATTGCGCCTAGCCGAGGGTAAACAGTATCGAATCCGCAAGGCCAAAGAAATTATTGAGCAGCTAAGTGATGGGATTTTGGACTACCTCAAACAATCTAATGAGGTAGCGTTATTTGATGGACTAAAGGAATCCATTGAGCGGTCCGTTGCGCAGGTCATGACCTCATCATCCGGCACGTCGAAGTACCGCCATGATCGCATTAAAAAGTATGAGTAATGGGTAGCAGGCTAGCTTTCAAACGCACAGGGTTGGCACACTGTGGATGAAAATTATCCAACCCCAACGACCTAGACTCAGTGCCCGAAATCTGGTTCAAAGCTTCTATAAAAGCCCACGATTTCGTCTCGGCTGCGTTCTGGGAATCTCAAGTTGCGAACATGCGTGATATCTATATCCCGGCTTCCGAGGTCTACGTGTAAGATAAAAACTCAAAAACAGCCACACCCCGTTGAACCTTCGCACGTCCGCAAAGGTCAACAAATTACCTCCGTGCTCGGTCCGTCAATATCCATATCAAGGAACTTATATGAAAGCGAACACTAAAAAGCTAGCGGCGTACTCAGCTTTAATTATTATCATTGGCGGCGCGGCATTCTATGCGTCCATGGAAGACTATCAAAAAGAAAACATGTCGAACTTGGTGAGCCAACTATTCTCGTAGGCTACACCCCACCGAAACATTATCTTACAGCACTGTGAGCATCGTTATATTGACAATGTGTTACATCTCGACAATTATTGTAACAAATAAGAACGATTCTTATCTTTGAGTAATACCTTAACAACTGACCTGCCGGAGGTCATTTTGCGCTTACGCCGCGGTTTCACGCTAGTTGAACTGATGATTGTGTTGGTCATTGTCGCTATTTTGGCGGCGGTGGCGGTACCTAATTACAACGATTACGTTGAGCGCAGCTATGTGAGCACGGCGAGCTCCGATTTGGTGACGCTGAGTTTAGCGTTGTCGAATCGTTTTCAGCGTGAGCTGACTTATCCTACGGTGACTACAGATAGCACCAGCGAAACTGTCGCTGAGGTGAATGGCTGGGCGCCGGCCGAGAATGACTACTTTTCCTACACCATGACTTCGACGACAACGGGCTACACGCTGACGGCAACGGGCAGCGACCGCTTAGATGGCTGTGTGTTGACGCTGCAAGACGATAACACGCGGACTATCGATGGCGAGTGCGGAGGTATGGACGAATGGTAAGAACGCGCCAACAAGGCCTGTCACTGGTCGAAATCCTCGTTGTGCTGGCGATTATTGCATTGCTGGGCTTGGTAGCGGTGCCCTTTACGTCGACGTGGATTGACGAATCGCGGGTGGCCGAGGGCACCTCGATCGTGAAACGCGTGGTGAGTAAGGCGCAAGCCACGGCACTACGTAATCCTGAAGGCGTGATTGGTAGTGAACCGGCGGCGGGTATTAAGCGCGTTGGCGCGTTATTGCTAGTTTGCAGTGGCGATCCTAGCTTGAGTGTGTGCAGCGACGGTGGCAGTGCCATGGTATGGCGCGAAGAAATTCCCGATGGCGTCAGCATTACCTTAGCTGGCAATTCTATTTCAACTCTTGATGTTAGTAATCAAGGGCGTTTACTCGATGGTTTTGGTCGTGTGCGTTCCTACGCATACGCGGTTTCACGTGGTGGAGTGACAGATAATGATGCCAACAATGTCCTCTATTAAACCCATGCCGAAAACGCCAGCGGCGCGCATTCAAGAGGGCTTGACCCTGATTGAGTCGCTTATCGCGGCGCTATTACTGGCAATTTTGTTTCTGGGGCTGGCGTACGTGTTGTCGCGCGGCATTGTCAGCCATCGCTACACTGTGGTGCAGAGTTTAGCGCTACAGGAAGTGCGCGAGAATTTACAACAGCAAGGCATTTACGACATCTGTGTTGATGGTGAAGCAGCGGCCGCGCTGACCAGCTTGCCGAACAACGTGAACGTCGAAGTGAGCTGCACGACCAGCGATGTCACGGTGGATTTGCCGGGACTCGAACGTACCCTCGAAACGCACGAATTAAGCTTAGCGACTGCCGAAAATAACACTACCGAGAGTTTGTTCGGTGGTAATGGCAGCGTCCTGTTTGCGGAGAATTAAATGATGAATCAGCAGCAGCGACAGTCAGGGGTTTCACTTATAAGTTTGCTCATCGGCTTGCTGATCGCCTCTATTGTGGTGGTCGCGATGATGACGGTGTACCAAACCAGTGTCCGCACTATGATGAAATCGGCTGAGAGCGCGCGCTTACAAAGCGAGAGCTTATCAACGCTGCTGACCTCTCATTTAAGCCTACAGGGTGCAGGTTACGGCATGCCCGTCGACGACTTGCTCGACAATCCGGACATGGCGATTGATTTCTCGGCGGCGCAGTTTAATGGCTCCGGCCGCTTAGTGACCGGCGGCGCCGGCATTGCTTTGGTGTGGCGCTATGGTGTTGACACCAACAACGATTTTGAAGTGGACAACTTTCGCTGCGAAGGCCTTTACGTAAGCGCCGACGTGGGTGTGGTGCAGCTGGTTAGCAATAGTTCATGTAGCACCGCGCGGCGCGTTAGTTGGCCAAGTATTCCGTGGCTGCAAGTGCCACTGGCATCGCCGTCACAGTTAACCAATTTAGACGGTGAAGACGCCGAAATTAATAACTTTTTTGTCAACCTCGAAGATCGCGATCCGCCTTGCTCGCCCTTTGGCATGAGCGATAACGCGTCGGTACAGGGCGTGTTGGGGCGTCGTGCCGTTGAAGTCGGTTACCAACGGCTGGTAGGTGGAACCCCACAAACCGTATCAACCACCACGTGTTTGGTGAATTTGGTGCCGGAGGGAGTGCTATGATGCAACGTCAACAGGGTGCCGCAACGGTACTTATCCTCTTGCTGGTGGGGCTAGCTGTGGTGGCCTCGGTCATGATTGGCTTACGGCAAATTTCAACGGCACAAGACAAAGCGACCGCGCTGCATGCGCAAAGCCAAGCGCAAATGAAAGCCTGGCGCGGCGCTGAATTACTCTATCGTTATTTTCAACAGGTAGCGGTCACCGAAGGTGCTACGTGGGATGCTATCGAAACCGATTTACTGAATGCGATTAGCACCACCAACGCCTCAGAGGGCGATATTCTCAATGGCGATCCGGCTGCCTTCATTCGCGCCGTAGCAACGCCTGATCCCGCCGTCGATGAACACTTTGTCACCATTGATGTGGTAGCAACTTCAGGCGCGGGTGGTCCTGCCCAAGCAACTTCCACTTTGCGCTTAGTTTATTTGTTGGCCAGTGTTGGCGGCACACCGGGCGGCGCGCCGGCGTTACCTGCGGTGATCAATTTCAATCGTAATCTAGAATTGCGCGGCAATATCGACGTTATCGCCCCAGAAGATGAGCCTTATGTGATCAACGTGCGCGGCGACCTTACCACGCGCGGCAACAGTATTAGCGGTATCGATACCATTAATGCCGACGGCTCGATCGAGATTGGTAGTGGCTCGCGATTCAATAAGCTTAATGCCAATGGCGACATCAAACTGACCGGTAGTGTTTCGGGTGAGCAAAATCTTTCGGCGCTTGGCGATATCTGCTTAACGGGTGGCGCCTCGGCCAATGGCGAAGTCAAAGCCAATGGCAGCGTAACTGGGAGTGGCGGCGTACAATATGGTGCTATCACGGCGTTAGGCGAAAGCGACAATTTGCTGCACACCTTACTGTGCTCTCCTATCAACGTGGACTATCAAGGCGATAAATACGCGGTTGATTTAATGGGTAACTCCTCAGCGCAGTCGGTCAAAGCTGGCGCCAGCGTCAAGTTGAATTCCGGCACTATTGGTAGCTTGCAAGCCGAGGGCGATTTGGTCACCACCAATTGGGGCGGCAACGTACAAGGCTCGATCGGTGGCACTTTCCACAACGGTGGTAATCCTGCCAACGACGCCCGCATCAACATTCAACCGGGGCTCGACATTGGTGTTGAGCCACTAGACCCCATTATCATCGAAACGGGTGCTTTTAACGCCTATCAATATGAGTCCGAAGCCAACTACATCTTCCGCTATTTGAACAATCAACTGCGGGTTGAAGTGAAGAACGTCAGCGGTATTCCCGATGGTCTTTACTACTTAGGCGACAATACCAGTGTCAACGGACCCAAACGCGACCGCTTGTGTGTACAGGGCAACTGTAAAGGCGATTCCTACCCGTTCTGTGTCGGTTACTCTGACTGGAATGGCTGTTTCAGCTATAACCGTCAGCAACAGCGCTTAGATATTGGTGGTCGCGGCATGGCACCCGGTGTGGTCATGATTGAAGGTAACCTGAAGATTGGCAACGGTACTTACTTTAATACTTTCATCATCACCGGCAATGTACAAACCGCGGGTCAGCATAAAAACTATGCACCGAACTACGCCGGCTACGATGGCGAAATCGACAACGTCACTTATGCGCCGCGTGGCATTTGTGCTAACGCCTATGTTTCGCATCATCCAACCCAGTTCTGCAAGTCCGATGGCAGCTTTGATGCGGAAGCATCGAACGGTATTGGTAATTACACCTATATGGTCGGCAGTGAAGTGAGCGGCAATTACAACGGTGGTGATATAGATTTTGGTGCATCGACCGAAAATTTTGGTAATGTACTGGCTGGTAACGAATTCAATAGTGCCGGTAGCTCCACCATTTACGGCTTTATCAGTGCTCTGGCACAAGGCGCCGAAACGCAAAACCGCATGGGCGGCAGTACCACTATTGATGTTGAAGGTTTACCTCCTACCTTTGATCCGTTCGGCGGCGGTGTTGGACCCGGCAATGGCAACGGTGGTGGCGGTTCAACCGGCGGCGCAGTGCTTGATCGCGTCGTGCTCCTTTGGTCAAGGTATCTCTAAGTGACATCTAGCAGTACCCGATTACAAACGCTTGGTCCCGGAATTATACTTGCAGCAGCAGCGGTCGGTGCATCGCATCTCGTTGCTTCTACCCAAGCTGGTGCCTTATTTGGTTGGCAACTGTGGTGGGTGATCCTGCTGGTCAATGTGCTCAAGTATCCGTTTTTTCGCTTCGGCGTGACCTACACGCTCACCCATAATGAAAGCTTAGTAAGTGGTTACTATCGTAAGCACAAGCTGTATTTGTGGGCGTTCACGCTGCTCAATCTGATTGCCGCGGTAGTGAATACCGCTGGGGTGCTATTGCTTACTGCAAGCCTGTTGCAACTGTTTGTGCCGCAACTGAGTTTGGCGCTGTTGTGTTGGCTGATTCTGTTCGCCTGTTTGTTGGTGTTGCTCGGCGGGCAATATCGCAGCTTAGATGCGATCTCGAAATGGATCATGGTGAGCCTCTCGCTCGCTACCGTGGTTGCTGTGATCATTGCGTGGCAAACCCACGTGCCGCCCCCTGCGGATTTCGTGCCTCCTTCACCATGGCAGTTGGCGTCGTTGGCGTTTTTGGTGGCCATGATGGGCTGGATGCCGGTACCGATTGAGCTTTCCGCGATTAACTCGCTGTGGCTGCGCAGTAAACAAAAACTCACCGCGCTAACACTGCGCGACGGCTTGTTTGATTTCAATTTGGGTTATTGGTCGACGGCGGTGCTGGCGCTATTGTTTTTAGCGCTCGGCGCACTGGTGCAATTTGGTGCGCCGCAACCGATAGCTATGGCCGGCACACGTTTTGCCGAGCAGTTTGTGTCGATGTACGCCGCCACTATCGGCGAGTGGTCACAGTATTTGGTTGGTGCTATCGCCTTCTTATGTATGTTTGGCACCACCTTGGCGGTGCTCGATGGCTATGCCCGCACCTTGCGCGAAAGCCATCGCATTTTGGCAAAGCGTAAAACCAGTTTACGTTGGTGGGTCATCGGCCAGTCGATTGCTGGCATGTTAGTGATTCTTTACTTTCAATCTGCGCTTGGCCCGATGCTGAGTTTCGCCATGACGTTGGCCTTTGTCACGACGCCGTTCTTCGCCTGGCTCAACTACATGCTGGTGCGCCGTCAGAACCTCAGTAAAGCATTGCACGCATGGGCCTGGCTAGGCTTGCTTTACCTTGCTGGCTTCACCTTGGTCTATCTGTATTGGTTAGCGACGCGCTGATTATCTGCAATTCCATGACGTTGATCTCACTGTGCTTGTTCTTTGTGCTGACTTCCCCTTAAATGGAAGCACACTAAAAACAATGAGGTGAGATCCAATGAACATCTTTTCCCAAGCACTTGGCGCAACTTGTGTTGCTGCCGCGCTGCTTATCGCACCAGCAAGCTTCGCGCTGGATGACCATGCACTGCCAACGGCGAAAATTGCCGCTGACGATGTGGTGGTGACCGAGCACCGCGCCACCATTAATGGCGAGCGTTTCGAATACACCGCAACCACGGGCACACAGCCAGTTTTTAACGAAGCAGGCGAGGCCACTGCATCGCTGTTTTTCACTTACTACGAACGTAAAGACGTAAAAAACCGTGAAAATCGTCCGTTGGTGATTTCATTTAACGGTGGTCCGGGTTCGGCATCGGTGTGGATGCACATTGCGTACACAGGCCCGAAATCCCTGCGCGTCGATGACGAAGGCTTTCCAATCATGCCTTACGGCGTGAAAGACAACCCGCATTCGATTCTCGATGTTGCAGATATCGTCTTTGTGAACCCAGTGAACACCGGCTACTCACGTGTACTGCCAAACGACAAAGGCGAAATGCCATCGCGTGATCAACAGCAAAAAATGTTCTTTGGCGTCAATGCAGACGTGAAATACCTGGCGGATTGGGTCAATACCTTTGTCACTCGCCACGAGCGCTGGCGTTCACCGAAGTACCTGATTGGTGAAAGCTACGGCACCACGCGAGTTTCGGGCCTAGCGCTGGAGCTACAGAACCGCCAGTGGATGTACCTGAACGGTGTGATCTTGGTCTCGCCAACGGACATCGGTATCGACCGCCAAGGTCCAGTGAAAGCCGCTAACCGTTTACCGTACTTTGCGGCGGCAGCTTGGTATCACGACGCACTGCCTGCTGATTTGCAAGAAAAAGACTTACTCGATGTACTCGAAGAAGTAGAAGCCTATACGCTGGATACCTATCTTCCTGCGCTGGCCAAAGGTGCAATGTTGCCAGCCAACGAGCGTGACCAAGTAGCAGCGCAAGTTGCACGTTATTCTGGACTTTCAGAGCAGGTAGTACAGCGCTCGAACCTTGATATCAGCACGTCGTTCTTCTGGAAAGAGCTGTTACGCGACCGCGGCCAAACCGTAGGTCGTTTGGATTCACGTTATCTGGGTATTGACCGTAACGACGTAGGTGACAGTCCTGATTACAACTCTGAGCTAACCTCGTGGTTGCACTCGTTCACGCCGGCGATTAACTACTACTTGCGTGAAGAGCTAGGTTACAAAACCGACGTTAAATACAACATGTTTGGCCCAGTACATCCGTGGGACCGCAGTGGTGACAACACCGGTGAGAATTTACGCCAAGCCATGGCGCAAAACCCGTACTTGAATGTCATTATTCAGTCAGGTTATTACGACGGTGCCACCAACTACTTTGACGCCAAATACACCGGCTGGCATATTGATCCGAGCAGAAAAATGGCTGACCGCATCGATTTTAAAGGCTATCGTAGTGGTCACATGATGTATTTGCGCGCAGAAGATCTGAAATTAGCCAATGACGATCTGCGCGAGTTCATCAAGGCAACTATTCCAGCTGAAGGTGAAGCTGCGAAATACTAAACAACAAGGAGATAACCCATGGCTGATTTAATTCGTATTATCATCGCGATTTTATTGCCGCCGCTTGGTGTGTTTTTACAGGTGGGTATTGGTAAGCATTTCTGGATCAATATCATCCTCACGATTCTCGGCTATATTCCGGGCATTGTGCATGCAGTCTGGGTTATCGCTAAAAAATAATAACTAAGGTGTGATTATGAAACATCTCTCAACGCTGGCCCTCGCGGTCAGCGTCGCCCTTGCGTTACCTGTTTATGCTCAAGACGCGGCACAAGACGACGTCAAATGGGACGTACAAGACCCACAAGGTGAATTCAAAGACATTCAAATCAAGGTCAACGAAGGCACTTGGATGAACGTCGATTTGAGTCCTGACGGCAAGACAATCGTGTTTGATTTGCTCGGTGACATTTACCGTATGCCCGCCAGTGGTGGCGACGCCGAACTGATTGCTGGCGGTATCGCTTGGCAAATGCAGCCGGTATTCTCACCCGACGGCAAGTATATCGCTTACACCTCAGACGTGGATGGTGGTGACAATATTTGGGTGATGGAAGCCGACGGTTCCAACAAACGTGCGGTGACCAATGAAACCTTCCGTTTGTTGAACAGCCCCGCGTGGAGCCCCGACGGCCAGTTCTTGGTAGCACGTAAGCACTACACTGCACAGCGTTCACTCGGCGCCGGTGAAGTGTGGATGTATCATGTCAACGGCGGTACTGGTGTGCAGTTGACTGCGCGCCCGAACGACCAAAAAGATTTGGGTGAGCCAGCATTTTCGCCAGACGGCCGTTATATCTATTTCTCACAAGATGACACGCCGGGCAAAACCTTCCACTACAGCAAAGATTCACTGGAAGGCATCTACACCATCAAACGTTATGACCGTGAAACCGGTGATATCGACGTGATCTTGGGTGGTGCAGGCGGTGCAATTCGCCCAACGCCATCACCTGATGGTAAATACTTGGCCTATATCAAGCGTGAAGACTTCAACAGTGTGTTGTACCTCTATGATTTGACCTCAGGTGAGCAGACTCGCTTGTACAGCAAGCTCGATCGCGACATGCAGGAAACCTGGGCGATTCATGGCGTTTATCCGACTATGGATTGGACCCCTGATAGCAAGCAAATGGTGTTCTGGGCTGACGGTAAAATCATGAAGCTGGACGTTGCTTCGCGGGAAGTACGCGTGGTGCCGTTTAGCGTTGAAACTACTAAGAAAGTACAAACTGCGTTGCACTTCAAACAAAACATTGAAGCCGAGCAATTCAAGGTACGTATGTTGCGTGGCGTGCAAGTAGCGCCGGATGGCGAGCAAGTGGTCTACGAAGCGCTCGGTAAGCTTTATCAGCGCGGTCTACCGAATGGTACCCCGGAGCGTTTAACCGAACGTGACGGCGCCTGGGAGCTCTACGCGACCTATTCTCGTGATGGTCGTTACCTCGCGTACGTGACTTGGGATGACGTCGAGCAAGGTCAGTTGATTGTCCGTGATTTGCGCAATGGTAGCGAGCGCGTGTTGCCAACTGGCAAAGGTAAGTTTATTGAGCCGGTCTTTAGCCCAGATGGCAAGTCAGTGGTGTATCGCAAGGTGCGTGGTGGTTACATTACGCCAGATACCTATGGTCTGAATCCAGGTGTGTATCACTTGAGCTTGAGCGATGGTGCCGAACCACGTTTGATTAGCGAAAATGGCTATCAACCGCAATTTGGCGCGCGTAACGATCGGGTGTACTTGATGGATTCGCGTGGCTCGCAACAGTTGTTGTCGGTTGATTTGACCACCAAAGAGCAGCGCACGCTGTACACGTCAGAACACGCCACCGAGTATCGGGTGTCGCCTGATGGTAAGCACTTAGCCTTTGCTGAGCGCTTCAAAGTGTTTGTGACTCCGTTGGTGGAGCGCGGTGCGGCGATTAACATCAGCCCCAGTGATAAGCAGTTCCCAGTCGAGCAATTGTCAGTGCGCGCCGGTGAAAATATTTCGTGGACAGCGGATGGTAAGAACCTTTATTGGTCGCTCGGTCCAGAACTTTATCATGCATCGGTCGCAGGTTTGTTTGCGATTGATAAGGGCGATGAAGCCTTTGCCAAAGTCGACAGCGGGCTGGATATCAGCTTTGATGCCGATGTCGCGAATCACCAGCAAACCGTTGCTTTTGTCGGCGGTAAACTTATTACCATGAACGGCGACGAAGTGATTGAAGACGGTGTTGTGGTGGTCGAGGGCAATACCATTGTTGCGGTCGGTAGCGCTGACGAAGTGAGCGTGCCAGACGGCGCCTATGTGGTTGATGCCAGTGGTAAAACCGTGATGCCAGGTCTGTTTGACGGGCACGCGCATGGGCCTGCCGGTGAGTACGAGATCATCCCAGAGCATAACTGGAAAGCCTATGCCAACCTCGCGTTTGGCGTGACTTCGCTTCATGATCCGTCAAACGATACCAGCGAGATCTTCACTGCCAGCGAAATGCAAAAGGCCGGCTTGATCGATGCACCACGGACCTTCTCGACCGGTACCATTTTGTACGGTGCCAACGGTCCGGGCTACACCTCGCACATTGATAACCTGGACGATGCCAAGTTCCACTTGGAGCGCTTGAAGAAAGTGGGTGCGTTCTCGGTGAAGAGCTATAACCAACCGCGTCGTAACCAGCGTCAGCAAGTCATCCAAGCAGGTCGTGAACTGGAAATGATGGTGGTGCCGGAAGGTGGTTCACTATTGCAGCACAACTTGACCATGATTGCCGACGGTCACACCACCGTTGAGCACTCGATTCCAGTAGCGGAAATCTACAACGATATCGAGCAGTTCTGGCAGCAAACCGACGTGTACTACACGCCGACGCTAGGTGTCGCTTATGGTGGTATCTGGGGTGAGAACTATTGGTACGCTGAAACTGACGTGTGGCAACATCCAAAACTGAGCAAGTTTGTGCCGCAAGACGCCTTAGTCGGTAAGGCAATGCGTCGTGAAAAAGCACCGCACAACCACTACAACCACATTAATAACGCCTCGGTCGCGAAGCGTCTGACCGATGCTGGTGTCCATGTGGTGGCTGGGGCGCACGGTCAACGTGAAGGCTTAGCGCAGCACTGGGAGATCTGGATGATGGCGCAAGGTGGTATGACGCCACTGGAAGCACTGGCGACCGCAACTATTAATCCAGCCAAAGAGTTCGGCATGGACCATGCACTGGGGTCGCTTGAGGCTGGTAAGTTGGCTGACATTATTGTGATTGACGGTGACCCGTTGGCGGATATTCGCGTTACGGATCGGGTTACCCACACCATGGTGAACGGCCGTCTCTACAACGCCGAAACTATGGATCAGTTGGTACCGGAGCAAGTTGAACGGCCAACCTTCTTCTGGGAATAGACTAAGGTCGTAGCAATTACGGCTGCAAGTTTTACAGAAGCTCGCTATAATCCCGCTATATTCGTATAGCGGGATTTATTTTTTCTATGAATAACATCAAAGATATTGATTTAAACCTTCTTGTTTATCTCGACGTGTTATTACGTGAGCGCAATGTCACCAAAGCTGCGGCGCAATTGAACATTACCCAGCCGGCCATGAGCAATGGCTTGAAGCGCTTACGTAGCTTGTTGAACGACCCGATTTTGGTTCGTACCAGCGAAGGCATGATTCCAACTGAAACCGCTAAGCGTATGCAAGAACCGGTACGACAAATCCTTTATTCAGTCGAAGAAATGGTGCAACCGGCACGTGAGTTTGATCCCGCAACGACTGACCGTGTGTTTCGTATTATGGCGTCAGACTATGCTGCATCAACGCTGATGCCACGCCTGTTACCAAGCCTGCAAGCGCAAGCGCCAAAGGTGACGCTAGACATCATGACGCCAAGTGACATCAGCTTTCACGACGTTGAAAACGGCAAGGTGGATTTGGCCATCAACCGCTTCGAGAAGCTACCGCAGTCGTTTCATCAAAAAGCGCTTTGGGAAGATGATTTCTCTTGCTTGATGCGCCGTGACCACCCGTTGTTGCAGGATTACACCTTAGCGAATTACCTCAAAGCTGAGCATGTGTGGGTCAGTAAAACTGGTTTTGGCGTAGGCGTGGGCATGGACCCTCACGATGTACAAAAGCTTGGTTGGGTCGACGAAGCGCTCGGTAAGCTTGGCCACAAGCGCGATATTCGCGTATTTACCCGCAACTACCATGTTGCCATGCATTTGGCGCGCCAAGGGCTCATTGCAACGTTGCCCACGCGGGCGGCCAAACTTTATGAAGGTGACGATCAGTTGGTGTTAAAAGCACCGCCGTTTGCCATCGAGCAGCTGGATCTGACCATGATTTGGAGCCCATTACTGCAGCATGATGCTGGACACCGCTGGTTCCGACAATTGGTTGCCGAAACCGCGGAACATCCATAACGCTTAGTGGTTGAACACCTCAAACAAGTGGCTGTTCAACCAAATGTGCACGACAATACTGGCCGCATAGCCCACCGCGATGGCGGGCGCCCATTTCAAGTGACTGGCAAAGGTGTAGTAACCACGCGCTTGACCCATAAGGGCAACGCCCGCCGCCGAGCCAATCGACAACAAGCTACCACCGGTACCAGCAGTTAAGGTAATCAGCAACCATTGTCCATGGGACATATCAGGTTGCATCGACAACACTGCAAACATCACCGGAATGTTATCAATCACTGCTGACATGAGTCCCAAACTGACGTTGGCAAAGGTTGGTGACCATTGGTTGTAAAGGGTGTCAGACAGCAGGTGCAGATAGCCCATAAAGCCAAGACCACCGACACAGATGACGATACCGTAAAAGAACAACAAGGTGTCCCATTCGGCGCGTTGCACCCGGCTAAACACGTCAAACGGCACTACGCTACCCAGGCGTTTGAGGCGTTCCATGTCACCGGCACGTTCTGCCATTGCGCGTTTGCGTGCCAGCGAGCCAGGTAAGGTCATGCGCAAGAAGTAACCAAAGAACTGTAGGTAACCCAGACCCATCATCATGCCCAGCACCGGCGGTAAGTGCAGGAACATATGGCAGGCAACCGCAGTCGCAATGGTCAGTAAGAACAGCGTGGTGATGCGCAGCGCACCGCGTTTCAGTTCAACTTCTTCATACACCGCTGCAGGCTTTTTATTCTCAATAAAGAAATTCATGATCACTGCAGGGATCAGGTAATTTACCAGCGACGGAATAAACAGCACGAAGAACTCTTGGAATTCAACCATACCGGCCTGCCACACCATCAGCGTAGTGATGTCACCAAATGGGCTGAAGGCACCGCCGGCGTTCGCTGCAATAACGATACTGACACACGACATGCCAATGAACTTTTTATCGCCATCAGCAACTTTCATCACCACCGCACACATCAATAAGGCAGTGGTCAAGTTATCGGCTACGGGTGAAATAAAGAAGGCGAGAAAGCCAGAAAGCCAAAATAACTGGCGATAAGTGAAGCCTTTTTTCACCATCCAAGCGCGTAATGCATCAAATAGGCGACGCTCTTCTAAGGCATTGATATAGGTCATTGCTACAAGTAGGAAGAGCATTAACTCCGCAAATTCGAGCAAGTTGTGACGGAATGCTTCTTCCGCGACCCCCGGTAAACCCTGGTCAACGTACACCCAACCAATCATGATCCAAATCAAACCAGCGGCGACCAAAACCGGTTTCGATTTGCGCATATGTAGGCGTTCTTCAGCCATCACCAGCATGTAGGCGAGGGTAAAGATAATAATAGCGATGATACCGACCGTGGCGGTGGTTAAATCAAGAGGGCCAGCGGCGGCAAAAGCAGCAGGGCTTAAAAACAAGCCAGAAAGGGCAACGAGAAGCAGCTTCCACATGTGTCTATTCCTTGCACACAAAGGGTTGGGGAGAAATTCGCGCGAATACTAGCACAAATTTCTAGCCTTTCCCTGTGTCCTTGAGAAATAGCTTTGGTTCTTTAGAGTTAGTCCCTAGGAGGTATGTAAGAGATTAATTTAACATTATGATTTATCGTGTTTTTTAATGTTTTTGTGCAAAAATCTGCGATACCAATTGCGCGGCAAGAAGCGCTTTAAATACCAAGCAATACGTGCTTGTTTATGCGGGAGTGTATAAAACTGTTTACGTTCGATACTGCGCATGATGGACTTGGCGATATCGTTAGCGTTGAGCTTACTTGTTGCCATCAGCTTATCGAGATTTTTGTCCATGCCATCGATGGTTGAGCGCATGCTATCGCCGAGATTGGTGCGGAAAAATGAGGGACACACCACCGAGACCTGAATGTTATCAGCGGCCAGTTCGTTTTGCAGTGTTTCTGACAGGCTCACGACTGCCGCCTTGGTGGCGTTGTACGAACTCATATTGGGCACATCGAGTAGGCCAGCCATTGACGCTACGTTGATGATGTGACCTTTCTGCTGGCGCTGCAGCAGCGGCAAAAATGCCTTACAACCGCGCACTACGCCAAGCAAGTTGATGTCAATGATCCACTGCCAATCGTTAAGTGTGGTATCGCTCAACTTACCGACTTGTGCGACACCAGCATTGTTCACGACCACATCGACACCTTGCCATTGTTCATCGAGTTGCTTGGCAACATTTTCCAAATCACTAATACGCGTCACATCGGCGGGCATAAATAAACTCGCGGGTTGCCAGCGTTGCAAACTACCTATTACCGCTTCGCCACGTTCGGTATCACGGTCGACAATACAAACTTTCCAGCCAGCCTTGGCAGCCAACTGCGCGAGCGCGAAACCAAGCCCACTGGCGCCACCGGTAATGACAATTCGTTGTGGTTGCATCAATTCAAATCCTGTTTATAGCGTGGTCATGGAGATGCGGCTACGGCCGTCATCCTTGCTTTGATAAAGTAACTTGTCAGCATGCGCGACCAAGCGGCGGAAGCTACTGCCACTGTATTCGCGACGTATTTCGACAATACCCATGCTCATGGTCATTGGGATCACTTGCCCGTTGACTTGGCAATGGGTGGCGAGATCATGTTGGAAGCCCTCGACAACTTTGCGCACATCTTCACAGTCACTCATAAAGACTGCGAATTCCTCACCACCATAACGTCCGACGAGATCGCCACGACGTTCAAAATGTTCGCGCAATAGATGTCCCACAGCCCGAATACATTCATCGCCAATCGGATGCCCCATGGTATCGTTAATCCGTTTGAAGTAATCGATATCCATCAGGATCAGCGCTATCGGTCGACGCATTGCCATGGCTTCGTGATAGCGTTGTTCGGCTAAGTCATCGAAAGTTCGGCGATTCAACAACTCGGTGAGACCGTCTTCACGCGCTAACTTTTGTAACTTAGCATTGAGTTTCTCGAGATCCGCGGTTTTTTCTTCAACCTGATGCTGCAGCTGTTTGTTGAAATTCAGCATAAGCTTACGCGCCGCAATTAGGTTTTCAGCAATGGTACTCACTTCTCGCGTCATGTCATTGCGCTCGACCACCAACGGCAGTTCGGTGTTACTTCGCAAGTGTTCAGCAAGGTGAATGAGAGGGCGATTGATATCTTGCGCAAATCGCCGTGTTACGAAGGCAAACAATCCGGTAATCAGCAGCAAGAAGATAAATAAATCGATCAGATTATCCAGGAACAGCTCGGTGAGCTGATTTGGGTCTGAAAAGACATAGATGTTCCAACCGAAACTGTTTAGACGCTGTGTATACAAGGTATCACGCTCGTCTAATTGGGTAAGTGGTAAGTTTTGCGTATAGAGGTTGGTGCGGTTGTCTGGAATGAAGGTAGCCAACGAAGGCAAGTCTAGATTGTCGCTCGCGAAAATAATTTGGTCGTCGTTGTCGGTCACCACCACATTCTGATATCTCGGATTAATGTCAGTGCGACGTACTAGGTTATGTAATTCGGGAATATCGAGAGAGCCCTCAACGATACCAATGAACTGACCATCGACTAACAGCGCTTCGCTGATGGCGATAATCGGCATGGTACCGAAGCCACGGCCGCGAAACGCACTGGATACATAACCTTCACCAGTATTTTTCGGTACTTGAAAATAGCTACGGTCATCGACATTGGGAATGACCTCATTGCGCGACAGAATCGCAGTAAATTGGGAGGTCGGCACACCGTGCAGAATATGGCCTTTATCATCGGTGATCAGCATGGTGGTAAACGAAGGAAAGCTGAGCTGAGTTTCCTCCAGTAAGGCGATGCGTTCGGCATAACTGTCAACGCGCAACATTGAGTTACGCAGATTCTGTACAGCGGTGACATGATCGTTAACGAAATCTTCGGTAACCTGCCTAAGGCTGTTGGCCTTTGAGCCGATGTCCGCAACAATTTGACGCTCGGTTTGCTGCGCTGAACGCAGGGTGTAGAGCATCGAAAAGCACAGCGAGCTGACGATAATACAAAGAAAACTGAGATAGAAGATGCGCCCACTTAGCGTGTCTGACACTTGTTTCATAACTGATACTCGCCAGCTGCGCGGAATCAGTTGATAGGCCAAGATCGCCAATGCGGTGTAGAGCAAGCCATTAAGCAAGAGCTTGGCTAATATCAAAATCAAAAAATCTTGTGGAACGTCGATAACCGTCGGCAAATACAGGTAGGTGATCGGCCCACCAAAGGCGACCCAGTATATTAGATCAGCCAGTAAAATAGGCACATTACGTTTGTACAGCAGGTAAATCGCGATGACCTCAGCAGTCATCGTAACCAGAAAGAAAACGTTCTCGGTATATAGGTAGCTGGCGCTAGACGCAATCAGCACGCTAATAAGCGCGGCAAATAGCCCACGACTGAAGAGGGCTAACATGACGAACAGCTGCCCCATCAAAATCGTTACTGAGCCATACAGCTCAAATGCGAGAAAGTAATTACACAACGCTGCTACAGAGCCGTACCCCACACCCCACAGGAAATTCGTGAGGCGATTGTCATAGGGACTCGTATCGATACTTTCGTTCACGGCTCTATCTCTTTAGCAGCGTTTATTTTTCCTCGAGATTACCACAATTTATCTACAAAGCGATGCGTTACTTGGCAGATTTTTCAGCAACAAGCCGCAGCTCTTTTTCGGTCGCTTCGATGATATCAGCACGTGCAAACAAGATGTTGCGCCATTGCTTTTGCGCAAATAATTCGGTTTGCTCGGCGTACGCTGGGCTTTGTGGGTCTTCGCTTTGGCCGTAGTTCAGTAAAGCCTCGGCACGCGGCCCCTGCGGCGTGAATTCAACCGCTAAAATAAAACTGCTACCGCCAGTAATCGGGTAGCCTTTGTTGGTTAGTGATGACCAGCGATTCAAGCGTTCACCAGCAAAATAGGGACCAATGGTGTCACTGCCACGCATATCGACCATGTTGATCACCCCATCTTGATGGCGTCCACCGTGCACGGCGACAGCTTGTTCGCCACGGTACGCTAATTGTTGTTCGCCGAGCGTAGCATCAAGCGCAATCGATTGGGCTTGCAGTAACTGCACCGCATCGGTTAACGCCTGCATGGCGATGTCATCGTCGGCGATGCCGTGCGGTGTTGACAGCGGTGCCTCACTGTCAAAGGCGACGCTATAAGGCTCAACCTTAGCTTCTGTGGTGCGGGCAAGGTAAGCGCTCAGCCACTCGCGAAACAGGACAGCACCAGAGCTACGCAAATCAAAGGTGCCGGTAAACTGTGCCAATGCAGCGCAAGCTTCGCTCGGTACCTTAGTATTTTGCCCGCACAAGTTAGTCAAATCGGTATAAAACGCATGGTAGGCGCGTGTGGCATTATGAAACAGCGCCTGTTGTACCTCGGCTAAATCGAAGCGCTGGTCAACCCCGCGAAACGCAGGGTTGGTCAAGTAGTCGAGATTTTGTTGGGTACGCAGACTGACCTCAGCTTCATAAGGACCATAAGCGGGTGAGCGTTGCGGCTGCCGTTCGCTCGCATGGGCGAGCCAGTAGCTATCGTTGGCGTTGAACACATAATCATCGCGTAACAGTTGCGGTCGCGCGTCGAATGGCACACTGTTGGGCACCCTAACGTGCTCACTGGCTTGCCATTTGAAGACCGGATTACTGCCATCCAATAGCAGCAAACCGCGCTCGTTGTAGAGTTGCTGAACCTCCGGACTTTGTTGGTACATTTGCTGCCAAGCTGCCTGCGCTTCGGTGCTTAAATGGCCGACCGTCGAGTTATCAAGATAGACAGCTTTGCCTTCGCGTCCAGTGGCGATGGTATTCACCCAAGGCATCGCATTCCAGCGTTCATGGGCCGCAATAAAACTATCGATGGAATCGGCACGCCCCATATCCCACCACTGCTCTAGCATGGCAAAGTTGTCGTAATTGACATCATTAATCGCGAAAGCTGTGGTTGCCGTCCAAGCCAAGCCCGGCATACTCACAACCGGCCCATATTCACTCCACCACAGGGTGTGCTCGTGATTGACTAAATCGCCATCCTCGCCTTTTATTTTCAGACTTACTTTGCGCGCCTCAAGCTGCCGTGTGGCGTCGCCGACACGATACAGTGTCGGGTCGAGCGCATCGAGCTGTAACTGATACAGGGCTAGTCGATAACTGTCTGATACGGTATGCGACCAACCCAACTGCTGATTAAACCCAATGGCGACACCGGGAATGCCGACCAAACTCACCCCGTAAATATCCAGCTCACCGGGAATGGTTAAGTGTTTTTCCCAAAATCGATTACTGCCAAACCACGGATAATGCGGATTACCAAGTAAAATACCGCCGTCGTGCTCGGTAAATTCGTTGCCTAACGCCCAGGCATTGGAACCTAAATCACTGCGCGTGATAGCTGCTTCAGCTTGTGCAAGTAAATCATCGTCAATAGTGAGTTGGGCGACATCTTGATTGGGCGGTGCGGCATTGGCAATGGCCGCCGCCAGATAGGGCAGGGTGGTGGTAATGTAATAGCCGCGAGCATAAATATCCTGTGCGGTCACTGGTTGCACCCATTCAGCA
Organism: Pseudidiomarina salilacus; assembly: GCF_047323925.1. Lineage (GTDB taxonomy): Bacteria > Pseudomonadota > Gammaproteobacteria > Enterobacterales > Alteromonadaceae > Pseudidiomarina > Pseudidiomarina salilacus. Next base: position 26,067 of record NZ_CP178753.1, on the reverse strand, counting down.
CCTTGGCACCAACTGCCGGCGCCCGGATTCTCTTGCAAGTAGTGATTAAAACCTGCGGCATAGCCCGTCATGTTCGCTTGCACTTCTGGGCGTAATTGTGCAAACGCCTTGCTGGCGCGGCCATGAATGCCGAGCCCACGCACCACTGCATCATTGATAACGAAGCGCTGGCGCGGACCTTCACCCAAATATTCGGCTAACTCGCCACGCGCGGCGATGCGCATATAGGAAATCGTGCAAATTTGGTCTGTTGCTGCCGCGTATCCCTCGCCAAAACCTAAGCTGCCGTAATCTTTTGCTTCGATATGCGGTACGCCGAACTCGGTATAGCGAATGACCGCTTCATAGTCGTCATTCTCGGCAGTGGTGGTCGTGTTGTTACAGCCCGCTAACACAAGTAGCGGTAATGCAAGACTTAAATAGCGCATGTGCTTCCTTTTTTATTTTAATTATCACAGTCTTGGTTGGTATCGGTACAGGCGACTGCGGATTTCGATTTTGCCGGCTTTTTCACAGTCGCCTTAACACCGCCACCTGGCACCTTAGTTTGCGTAGCTTCGCTTTGGGAGACAGTGATGTCGATACCTGGAATCGGATCGCCTTGAGCTTGCGTGGCAACATCGCCATAACCATCGCCATCAGCATCGGTCGGTCCCACGCTGCTGTGTGGGCCTTTTTGTTCACGCTCGATCTTTTCGACCGCAATTTCGATGTTATCACCGATTTTTTTCGCAGTGGCTTCTGGTTTTTTATCTTGTGGAGGTTCACCAGCATAACTGACTGAACCTGCGATTAAAATAACGATACATCCAATTGTATTCAGCGTTTTCATAATGGCTTCCTCAGCACCTGATTAACCCTTTAGGTTTAGCCTGAAGCCGACAGATTCGCAACTTTGGTCTATAGTTTTCGCGCTAGGCAGGAAGCCTACGTCGTAACGGAAGGACAATGAATGCAGGTAAATTAAGGAGAACATTACCATGCACAAGTTACTCTTAATCTGTAGCTTGATCCTTTGTTGTTGCGCAGTTTCCCCCGTTTGGGCGGATGATCATGAGGATGAAAGTTACATACTTCTTATTAATCACTACAACGTCGACCCAGAGCATATCAACGATTTCATGGCTGGCGGAGAAGCCTGGAAAAAATGCTATCTTGAAAACGGTGGTACCGAAAGTTGGACAATATGGCGCCGTATGCAGGGTGAGGGAGTCACTTTTACCTTCACCAAGGCCTTTTCAAATTGGCAACACTTTTTTGCCGGTGAAGAAGCGGTCAACAAATGCCAAAGTGTCGTCAGTGAGCAAATCATGCCTTACGTACTCTCCATGAACGGCGGCTTCGCTCGCAATATTCCTGAATGGACGAGTCAAGATGCAGGTAGTGGTTTGATTGTCGACGTCCACAATTTTCGTGTGAAAGACTACGGGCTTTTTGATACGACTGTCGAAGCTGTTCAGGCTGCTACCAAAGACGACGGACATGGCGCCAATAGCTGGTATTACACCATTGGTGGACGCGACGATGCCGAACTCTTTGTCGTCGAGTACTATGCCGATCCAGCCGCTATGGACGCCAAAACACCTGGTGTTTGGGAACGTCTGGAAGAAGCTGTGGGCGAGGAACGTAGCAAACAGTTACAAAATGACTTCATCAATTCAGTGGATGAAATGTGGAGTTATTTATATGCTCAATTACCTGACCTGAGCCACGCACCTGAAAATAGCGGCACAGCACAGGAGTAAACAAGAGGCGAGATCACAGATAACTGCAATGACAGTGATCTCGCGTCTCTACTGCTTACGGGGGAGAGCATGGCAGTTAAATTAGAAGATCGACCGATTGATCAAGTTCGCGAAGAATGCATTGATAAACTCATCGTTAATTACAGTCACGCAATTATTTCGCAAGAAGCATTTGAACGTCGCCTTGACGAGATGATGGCTACCACCGAGCATCAAGTATTACTCGACCTAGTTGCTGACTTACCAAAAGAAGCCGACAAGCAATATGCGGAAGACAAACAATCGACGTTTGCACCATCTGCCACCAGTGCTGATGCTGCCGAAGACAAGATTGTCAGCATTCTGAGTTCTAACAGCCGCAAAGGCCCGTGGTTGGTGCCAAAAAAATTGGCCATCATCGACGTTCTAGGCTCAGTTGAACTCGATTTCTCGCAAGCCACCTTTGCCGACACTCAAGTTGAAATCGAAGTGAAGAGCTTTCTCGGCTCGGTCAGCATTGCGGTGCCTGAAGATGTTGCTGTGGTTTCACGGGTTACCAATATTTTGGCCTCCAGCGAAGAACATGCACCACCGCAACCGCAACACGCGCGTCATACCATTGTCGTCACCGGCATGTCGCTTATTGGTTCCGTCGACGTATCAGTGAAGCGCAGCATGCGCGAACGTTGGGTCGACTTCGCCAACAGCATGCGCGAAGCCTTCGGCCTCGAACGCCGCACCTAAATTCTTCGCCGCCACAACGAAAAAAGCCCCGCACGTGAGTGCGAGGCTTTCCGAATAATGGTGCCCAGAGGCGGAATCGAACCACCGACACGGGGATTTTCAATTAGTTATGATCTTAATTGGTAATTATCAATAATTAATAAAAACAACCAGTTGCGGCGTCTTACTCTTCTCATATTTACTGTCAAATTGGTACATTTTGGCTGGTATTGGTACAAAATTGGTACACTTTTATCTTTGGTGAAGATACATTATTGTTACATCAGTTAACGACTGACTACCTTAATTATTGAGGATTATAATGATGGCCACGAAAACAGTATTCATAAATGGTGACCGCGTTTACCTCGAACCTGATGTACATGTTGATAACGGGTCCCGAACGCTGGAGCTAAGACCCAATCTTTTCATCGTCAAAGTTTCAGACCTAGAAATCACTCGACAGTATTGTTGTCACAGGCTTCGATTATCAAGAAATGTTCATAATGCATCGGTCTTATCGACGGAAGTAGAAGCCGACCGGAGAGTTCATCATTCTATTAGTTGTTCTATTAAGCAACGTAGCTATTTAAACTCTATTCAAGTCGCCCGAAAAACGGATTCAGAAGATGATTTTTTTACGTTATTACCCGTAAAAGATAATCTTGAGATTGTTCTGGAGGAGAAAGTCTGTAAGGAGTCAGATAGAAAAAAGGAAATAGAAGGCTTCGCTATGTGTGATTATTTGGACGGAGAGCTGAAACTATTGATCAACTTGCAAATAGGTTCTACGGAGCTTCAAGAGCTATTAAGGCTGATCGAAAGCGGTAGTGTCCACAATTTATATATAAAGTTTCTCGTTGAGTCTTTCAACCTTTCACATTCCAGCGGTGAGGCACCGTATTCGTTAATGGTGATGGAAAATGAATTTGGTTCGACACGACTTCTAAGCGTAGATGCTACTAGCACAACCTCAACGTTGGCAACTTTGAACGAACTAAATACTGAACGAGAAATTCAGACAACATCCGATAGATTAGGTGAAGAATCAGATAGTATTATCAGCGTTTTATCTGATATAAATCGTTCAGTAAATCAGCTAGCTAAGTCATCCAGATTAGTCTATCTCATACTCGGCATATTGGTTGTGGTGATCGGTTGGACTCTCTAATTCTTCAGTACATCACTGAGACAAGCGCAATATACAGCAATTAACCTTTATTACTCTGAGAGCATCGTTCATCCTGTCTTATCTACGCACCAAATACGCGAATGAATCGAGAAGCGATCGTTGCCGTTAACAATCTTATTTCTCGTGCTGTTGTGCTCGCGCGCAACTTATATATTCTCAGTCATTCATACCCTCAACAAAGCCTATTTGATACCCGTGCTCAAAGTCGGATTCAGGGTCACCAAATCCTTTTAGTGGCTGTATAGGACAAATAGGAACGATTGGCCTTAAGGTCGTATTATTGGCTTTTTGATAACCAGCAACATATCCCCGTTCAAATCCTGCACAGAACTGTGCGGTAGAAGCTAAAACTTCGGAAACAAAAATTGCTAAGGCGATGGTCAACGTAATGTATAACGATTTTTTCATTTGAAATCCTACCTCAATTTTATTGAAAGTGGTTTTATTGCAGTAAAGGCTAATTAGTTTAAAATCATGTTAGTCTAAAGTGTGAAAATGGTAAAGTATGACCTGAGCATAAATGAGCCAAGTCAAAGAAAGATTCAAGTGATAAGAAATATCATCACCTAAGTATCGATTTAACTACTAGCTATCCGATTGGATGAACATATGGATTCAGATAAAGAACTCGATATTACGATTTATGAAGATATCAGACATCTCACAAACTTATTGAATACGCCTGATACCAAGAATGCTGACATAAGAAACTCTGTTCATATACTGAGAAGGCTTTTGATTCATAATGACCTTCAGAAGTCTGCAAATTCTCGTAAATTTGAACTCGTAATTGATGCGCCCGACGTGAAACCCTTCGTGAAGGCGACTAGATATGGATTGTTAGAGTTTTATCAGGCTGGGGGAGCTAACGTTTTGGGTGTCTACGTTTCTGGCTCAATGGTTGCCAAAGGGCAAAGTCATAGGCTAAACAGAATAATGAGAGACCATCATCCGGAAAACTCGGTTCCTTTAAAGATTGGAAGTTTCCTCAGGCAGCAGTGTTTTTCACTGAAAGGTGAGTTTGTTACTCGAGAGGACGTGATAAAGTACGTTGCAAATAAAGCGGGTAACGCACACTTTGACCGAAAGGGCAGAGATACTGTTATTGACAAAATCAGAGGATCTTGTGAAATCCGTTTAACAGAAGAGGGATACCCATCGTTTGGCTTCAACTTTGATGCTTTCGAAAATGATGATTTTAGTTTCAATCCTGACCCAAGGAACATTGACCCAGTCTTTATAGAGGTTGCGGCTACTGCTAAATATTTGGTGGAAAGCGAACGTATCAAAGAATATTGTAAATTATTAGAAGCTGAGCATGCCTAGTTGACAATTATTGTAGGCAGTTTCTCATGGATTTGGAGTATTCCTTGGTAATAGGTAAGCACTCTATGAAGAAAATGTGAACGCAAAGAGGAGCTCCACAAGCGAGGAGAGGCGCTTTGCGTTCGCACATAGCTCTACAGGGAGCCGATATAAATGGATGATAAGCTAAGCCGTTTACTTCAAGTCACTTCTAGCATATATGATTTAGGTGAAGAACAGGCCGATGATTTTTCTAAGCTGCTAGATGAAAACGCTGAAGGTCGAAAAAGACTAAATCAGATGCTTACTAGCTGGTCGCATTGGTATTCACTAACGAGCGCGGAATTTAGGATCGTTTCAGCTTGTGTGATGGGCATGGGAGGTATTCTTTCTGAGTCATCGAAAAAAGGTAACCGAGTGGACGCGAATTTGGCATTCGCTGAAAAAATACCAGACTTTGAGCTATCTCTGGACGACGCAACGGCATCGTTAGGGTTAGGAGAAGATGAGACCCAAAGGCTAATCTTACAAGTCTTTTTCGCAAACCATTACTCACAGTTAGCCTTAGCAAGGCGAAATCGCTCTCTGAACGTTATGCTCGAACAGATCCGCGAAAGAGTCGATGATTATATCGAGATAGTATTTGAAGCCGTTTGTATAGACCCTTCGGTAGTTAGTAATCTTGAAGTTGCGAATCTTATTGCTCAATGGACTGTGGCGAATAATCGCGAAAACCTCGACAAACTTGCAAAGGCCGTTGCTGGAAAGTATCCAAGAGGCAAGCGCGATGAAAGCTTAGATAAGCATCGATTAATGACCACTGCGCTTGAAGAATTCACGGGGTCCGTGACTCCTGAAACTGTCGACGATATGAATCAACTTCTTAAATTATTGCACGAAGGCGAAGACCCAATAGAGGCGATAAAGTACCACCTGCGCATTCGAAAGAAAGATACAAGGAGGACGAGAGCGCATTCGTCCTCCTAAACATTACAGTTTATATGCATAAAGTAAGAAACCTCATACAAAACCTGAGGTTTCTGCAATGTCTAAAAATGAGCCAATCCAAAAAAACACTGACGACGATAATCTGTTTGCTTCGGAGAAGGAAACGGATTTCGTTGTCGATGCCAATCTAGCCGACGAGCAGGGTGCGCCACCTTGTAACACAGCACCCCCAAAATACCACCAAACCCGAATTATCCGATCTGGAATCGACAGCCTTTATCTGTCGTTTCGCGGCGAAGTACGTTCAGGGCTCCTAAGTCAGCTCCAAGAAAAGAAAGAAATAGCTAAGGGCGGGCGGCGCAGCGGAAAGGCAGTTGCCGCGCTGCGCCTCGCTAACATACCTTTTAAGGTTCACGCCAAAGGTCAGGGCATGCATCCTTTTGTCATCTCAAATGGCCATTTTCGGCTTCGTGTTGCAGGAGAAAATGCAGGTAAGGTTCCTCCGCTGTATGTGGAGATATCAAGCGAACTACTTTCCTGCTGTGGCTATGAATCGTCACTTCAGGCAGCCAGAGAGTTAGCTGATTCGTTATTAAAGAATGCCGATAATGGCTCCGTAAGTCGGATTGATTTATGTGTTGATTTTACCAGTAAGATTGATTGGCAAGGCATCGATGCTAAACGCTGGCGTTGTCGTTCGAATTATCGTGCCTTCTACTTAGAATCTGATCAACTGCTCGGAAATGTCTTCGGTCAATCTGGTGAGGTCTCTGCGCGCTTATATAACAAAACCAAAGAGATCGAGAAGTCAGAGAAATTCTTCTTCAAAGAGTTATGGCAGCAAAATGGCTGGAATGGTGAAAGCTCTGTCTGGAGGCTTGAGTTCCAGTTACGCCGCGAAGCGTTGAAGTCCAGCCAGTCACTCGATCCCGACTTTATCACCGAGCTTTTCAATTCATTGTGGCGCTATTACACCACACAATGGTTGTCGCTCTGTGACATCAATCCAAACGATAGTAATCGCTCACGTTGGCCGCTTGCTGCTGAATGGCGAACACTTTCAAAGGCCAAGTTTACGCGGCACCCTGTGGAAGATATTCACCGTCTGAACTTTGAGTGTATACCGAGCGATGAATCCATCTTTGTCGGTGCCACAGGCTATCTAACGAGCTTCATGGTCAAGTATGAGTACAAGTCGTTAGCAGAAGCGCTTGCTGCTTATTCTGAACATGCCAGAAGCTACTTCAAATCTGCGGAGAACAAACACACTTCATTCGATGCTTATGTCGAGAAAAAGGTCGCAGAAAAACAAGTAAAGTTCGTCAAACTGGGCGATTTGCTGGAGTCGGAGAAATGAGCCATGAAAACCTACGACCTTCACCAAGCAGCAAAGTACTTGTGTATGTCCGCGTCCCATTTGGGCGAACTCGCTCGCAGTCGGCGTATCAAAGCCGCAAAGCCTGGCAAGCGTTGGGTGTTCCTCGAGAAAGACCTTGTGGAATATCTGGATGCCTTATATTCTTTCGGTGTGAACACGCCGCAACAAGGTTGTGATGAGGAGGAATCATCATGGCATTGTACAAACGTGGGAACCTCTGGTGGACTCGCTTCACGGCACCAAACGGAGAGAGAGTATCGCGCTCTACTGGCACCGAAGAAAAGAAGCGGGCACAAGAGTATGAAGACCACCTAAAGAGCGAAGCTTGGCGGGTGTATAAACTGGGAGAAAAACCACGTCGCACATGGAAAGAAGCCGTTGTGCGCTGGTTACAAGAACGAGCCAGCAAAGCCGATGCAAAGAAAGATTTAGGCAAGCTTCGTTGGCTCGATAACTATCTCGGCACTTTGTACCTTGATGAAGTCAATCGTGATGTGGTCGATGCGATGAAGCATAAACGCTTGGAGATCGCTTCAACCAGTACCGCAAATCGTTACCTAGCACTCATTAGAGCGATTTTACGGGCGGCACGTGACGAATGGGAATGGATCGATCATATTCCCGCTATCAAGCTCTATAAGGAGCCGACCAAACGAATACGTTGGTTACGACCCGACGAAGCACAGCGATTATTAAGTGAATTACCGCGTCATTTGCAGTTAATGGCCATCTTTTCACTAGCAACAGGCTTACGGCAATCAAACGTGAGTTACCTGCGCTGGGATCAAGTTGACTTAGAACGCGGTTATGCATGGATCCATCCCGACGAGTCAAAATCAGGTCGGGCGATCAATGTACCATTGAATAACGATGCGCTGGCAGTCTTGCATGAAGTGCAGGGCGAGGATAACGACTACTGTTTTGTCTATCAGGGCAAGCCAGTTGAACGTACCTCAACCAAAGCATGGCATGCAGCACTGAAACGAGCGGGTATTGAAAATTTTCGTTGGCATGATTTACGCCATACATGGGCAAGCTGGCATGTGCAAAACGGTACAAGCTTACAGGAATTGCAGGAGCTTGGCGGTTGGGCATCTTTTGAGATGGTGTTGCGTTATGCACACTTGGCGAAAGGGCAGCTGAAACGTGTAGCAAACAACGTGGGCGGTACAATTGGTACAAATCTGGTACAAAGCCAGAAAGTAAAAAGCCCCGCTGTTTCCAGCGAGGCTTTTCGAATAATGGTGCCCAGAGGCGGAATCGAACCACCGACACGGGGATTTTCAATCCCCTGCTCTACCGACTGAGCTATCTGGGCAACGGGGCGTATTAAACGAGTTTTTCGGCTTCGAGTCAACCGCTTTTTAGCGATTTTCGACCGTTTGCTCAGTAAATACGCAGTTTGACTAGTTTTACGCCTTTAAGTAGGTGCTACCCGCCAAACATTTTTCGTAGTAGTCAGTCCAGCGTACGCCCTCACGCGGTGCAATGTGACCTTTACGAACTTCACGGTCAATGAACTTCTTCACGGTTTTGGCCATAAAGTCCGTGTTGTACTGCATGGTTTCGAGCACTTTCTCGGCCGATGTGCCTGGAACCACTTCTTCGATGTAAAAATCGCCTGGCTCATCGTCGTGGCAGTAAATGTGCACTTCAGTTAAGCGGCCAAACAAGTTGTGCATATCGCCCATGACGTCTTGGTAGGCGCCGGTTAGGAACATGCCCACGTAGTAGTCTTGGTCTTTGTGCAGCGCGTGCATCGGAATGTTGTCGCTGATTTCAGTGCCTTCAATGTATTTCGATAGTTTGCCGTCGCTGTCGCAGGTGATGTCAACAATTGAGCAGCGCACTTCGGGACGCTCATTCAAGCGACTGACCGGTACGATTGGTAACACTTGACCAATCGCCCAAGTATCGGCGGCCGACTGGAAAATCGAGAAATTACACAGGTACTGGCTCGCCAGCATGTCTTCGAGTTCTTCCAGTTCTTGAAAGACGAAGGCTTCGCGGTCCAGTGAGTCATGAATCTCGGTCAAAATCTGCCAGTACATGGTGTCGAGCTTGGCCATCTCATCGAGCGATAAGATACCCAGTTTGAAAGCCTCATAAGCGCTCTGTTTGAACGAAGCTGCATCGTTATAGCGTTCTTGTGGGTGCATGTCATTGGTGTGCACCAGCTCGCGCATGTTGCTTACCAAAATATGCTCACCCTCGCTGGCGCCGATATCAAACTTAGCGCCAGTGTTCTTGATTTCACCAACGATGTTGGTCACCACACAACTATGGTGCGCGGTAATGGCACGGCCACTTTCGCTCACTAGGTTAGGGTGGGGCACTTGCTCAAGATCACAGATCTGTTTGACGCCGTAGACGACGTCAGCAACGTATTCTTCGGTCGAGTAGTTACGCGACGAGTCAGTGGTTGAGCTGGTACCGTCGTAATCGATACCCAAGCCACCACCGATGTCTAAATATTCAAGCGGCACACCTTCTTGTACCAGCTTGGCGTACAAGCGCGCGCCTTCAGAAACCGCTTCTTTGACCTTGCGGATATCTGACATCTGGCTGCCAATGTGGAAGTGCAATAACTTGCAGCACTCAAGCATGTCTTCGCGCTTGAGCAGCTCGATGATGTTGAGAATCTCAGTGATGCTCAGGCCGAATTTGGCGCGATCGCCACTCGAGCCTGCCCATTTGCCAGAGCTGCGTACCATCATTTTGCTACGCAGGCCAATCATCGGTTGCACACCGAGCTTTTTCGCTAATGGGATCAGCATTTCAAGTTCGCTGAACTTTTCGATAACGATGATCATTTTGCGTCGCAGCTGGCGGCCCAACAGCGCAAGTGTCAGGTAGTCTTCATCTTTATAACCGTTGAGCACGGTCAGTGCGTCCGGGTTTTCGTTGTACGCGAGAACTGCCATGAGCTCGGGCTTTGAACCTGCTTCAAGGCCATAATTATAGGGTTCACCGGCGTCGATGATCTCTTCGACGACTTCACGCATCTGGTTCACTTTAATCGGGAACACGCCACTGTATTTACCAGTGTAGTTGGCTTCTTCGATGGTTTTCGCGAAGCATTCGTTCAAGATTTCAACTTGTGAGCGCAGAATGTCGTGAAACCGAATGACCGCTGGAAATTGAATGCCTTCGGCACGGATCTCGTCAATCACGTCTTTCATATCGATAGTGACATCTGGTATCCGATGGTTCGGTGCGATTTGAATATTTCCGTTGTCGCCAATCGAAAAGTAACCTGCGCCCCAACGGTTTACACCGTAGAGCTCTTCGGCATCGTCAATGGTCCAAGTGGTGTTTTCATTTACCATTAGCTTGCACCTTTTTCATTCAAAACGATCAGGAGTTCACGAACGATTTTCGCCGCAAACACATCAGAGTTGCCGGTTGGGTCAATCTCTGGCGACAGTTCGACGACATCAGCGCCGACTAGATTTTTACCACGCAAAATTTTCATTAAGCTGACGTACGAGTGGAAGTCTTCGCCACCCGGTTCTGGCGTACCTGTGCCTGGCAAAAATGCCGGGTCAAAATAATCCAAATCAAGCGTCAAATAAATCGGACGGTCAGCAGCAATGGCTGCGACGCTGTCGAGAAAGTCCTTGCGCGAAGTGCGAATGGTTTTGTGCTCACGCATGTATTGATATTCTTCGCGGGTGCCAGAGCGGATACCGTACTGGATCAATTCGTGGTTCGGGCCAAAATGGTCCAGCGAGCGACGAATAATCGACGCGTGCGAGTAGTGATAGCCCAAGAAGCCATCACGTAGGTCAGCATGCGCATCAAGATGCAACAGTACTAAGTCTGGGTATTGCTGCAGGTATTTACGAATCGGCGCATAAGAGATCGAGTGCTCACCACCTAGAGTCAGCACACGAACATTGTGAGCAGCTAAATCGACTGGACCGAACAGTGCATCAAATTGATCCGTTGCATGTTGCCATTGACCTTCAATGTCACCACCAGTGCCGAGCGATAAGTTACCTAAATCGTAAAAGCTATGATCGTGTAGGTCAGCATCAAGATACGGCGAATAAGATTCGATATCTTCTGAGACCGCGCGCAGGCCGTCGGGGCCATTTCGCGTGCCTTTACGAAAACAAGCTGTTCCGTCAAAACCAAAGCCAATCACGTGCGTTGCATGGGCATGCACCTGTTTGTCAGTATGGGCGCCAAAGAATTCGCGTACCGGCTGAATGGTCTGAATGTTTACGGCAGTTACCGCGTCAGTTTGCTGTTGAGTCAAGGTCAATCACCTCCGTTATTGCAACAGGGTATTGTGAAAATAAAAAGGGGCATATTATCTGCGTAAATGCCCCGAATTACTACACCCTTACAGCGGATTTATACGTGGTTTTTTCTTCACTGGATTGAATATTTCGTGCTGAATTCTGAGTAAGTTTTGATCGAGTGGGTTTTTCTTTTCCCAAGTATCACGCAGCGGCACTTCCACACACTGATTACCGCGGATACCTGCCATCACCCGGTGCTGACCTTTGAGGATCAATTCGACCGCATGCACACCCAGCTGTGAGGCTAGGATCCGGTCACTCGGAGCCGGCGCACCACCACGCTGAATGTGGCCAAGTAGGCACGGGCGACAAGGCAAGTGATATTCAGCTTCTAACTGCTCTGCTAACGCCACTGCGCCACCGGGCCATTGGTGTTCGCTAAGCACCATGACATAACTACCTTCACCACGAATCTCTTGCACTTTTTGAATGTGCTTCACCAACGCCGGAATCGTGAGCGGCTTATCTTTTTGCAGTTCGGGTAATACCATGCGCTCAGAGCCTGCCGCCATGGCACTGCCAAGGCCGATAAAACCTGCATCGCGACCCATGACTTCAACAATGAACACGCGGTCCATGGCATCTGCGGTGTCGCGGATTTTATCCAGAGCATCCATCGCAATCGCAACCGCGGTGGCATAGCCGATAGTGGCATCAGTGCCGTATAAGTCATTATCGATGGTACCAGGGACACCGATGACTTGACCGTGCCAATGATTGGCTAAATGGTCAGCACCGCGAAACGAGCCGTCACCGCCAATTACCACCAATGCGTCAATCTTGAGTGCATCGAGATTCGCGGCCGCTTGCTGTGCCGCCTCGACCTCTTTGAAACGCTGGCAGCGTGCGCTTTTAATCACCGTGCCTGAATACTGCAGCACATGCAGTACGTCTTTGGGTTTGATTTCGAAGTAGTCGTTCTCGAGTAAGCCTTTATAACCGTGGCGAAAAGCTATCACTTCGAGACCATAATGATCAGCGGCGAGCACGACCGCGCGCAACGCTGCATTCATTCCAGGCGCGTCACCACCACTGGTGAGCACCGCAATCCGTTGTATAGTTGGTTCAGACACGTACTGCTTACTCCTCTGCATTGCCTGTCTCGTTGAATTTGATAAGCTTATCTGACTGAACCTGAATAACAAGCGATAGAGCACATGAGTGACGAAAAAAAACCAAGCGTAAAGGCCATGCAAGCATGGGCTGAGCGTTGTTTGGCGAAGCAGGGTGCAACGTTAGATGTCGCACAAGCGATGGCACAGCATTTGCTTGCCGGCGATCTCATGGGCTTTCGCACCCATGGGTTACTGCGCTTGCGCTACAACTTGCAGGCGTTGGCAAAGGGCCAAACCCGTGGTGATGGGCAGGTGGCGGTACTTAGCAAGCGGGCGGCGCTCGAACTTTGGGATGCGCAACTGCTATCGGGCTTGTATGTCATGCCGCAAGCCGTCGCGCGTGCGATAGCTATGGCGCGTGATTACGGTACCGGCACGATCGTGGTGCGGCGTGCACAGCATGTTGCCGCGCTTGCCGTGTATCTCGAGCAAGCCACGGCAGCAGGCATGTTGATTCAGATGATGGCCAGTACGCCAGCGCAACAAGTAGTGGCACCGCACGGCGCCAAATCAGCATGCTTTTCGCCGAACCCGTTTGCGATTGGTGTTCCCACCACTCAGCAGCCGGTTTTGCTGGATATGAGTCTGTCGATGACCGCCGCCGGCAAAGTGCGCACCGCATTGGCCGAGGGCAAACAGTTGCCGTACCCAGCACTTATTACCGCTGACGGTGATTATACCTGCGACCCAGCAGCATTCACCGCGGAGCCGGCGGCCGTACTGGCAAGTCTAGGCGGCGCTGAGTTGGGTTACAAAGGTACCGGCTTGAACTTGTTCAGTGAGTTGTGGACCTTGGCGCTCAGTGATTACGGTCGCGACGATGCCCAAGCGAGTGATGCCGATGCCAATACTGTATGGATTCAGGTGATTGACCCAACGGCCATTCTTGCTGAAGGGGCCTTTCGACAGCAGGCTTCGGCCTTAGTGGCTGCGGTCAAAGCTGCGACGCCTATTGATGCGCAACAACCTGTACGCGTGCCCGGTGAGGGCGCGTTGGCGACACGAGAGCGCCAAGTGCAGCATGGCTTAGAATACAGTGCCGCCGTGTGGCGGCAACTGCAATGGTGTGCGGACTTCTGTGCTGAGCCTTTGCCGTAAAAAATTTACGGCTGTAAGCGCTCAATCAGCCAGCTAGCATCGCCCTGTAAGCGATAGACAAAGCGATCGTGCAAGCGATACTTGCCGCCCTGCCAAAATTCGAATACTTCTGGTTTGATGCGATAGCCGCCCCAAGTTTCAGGCATAGGAATGGTTTGCCCTTCATAGCGCTCAGTCAGTTCTAGATAACGGGCTTCGAGCTCGTCACGTCCAGCAATCGGCGTACTTTGACTCGACGCTAATGCACCCAACTGACTCGCGCGCGGGCGACTGTGGAAGTAGGCTTCACTGTGCTCACGCGCTAACTTTTCTGCACGACCTTCGATACGTACTTGTTGCTCTAACGCTAACCACGAGAAATGCATGGAAACCCATGCATTTTGCTCGATATTTTGTCCTTTTTGACTAGCGTAATTAGTGTAAAACACAAAGCCATCGTCGATGTCTTTGAGCAACACAATACGTTGGTGCGGACGTTGATCCGCGCCGCAAGTCGCCAAGGTAAACGCGGTGGGGTCAGGCAACGCTGCGGTCTGCTTGGCTTCAGCAAACCAAACGCTAAATTGCTGCATAGGATCATTATGCAGAGACTCGCGGGTCAATTGCGCGCGCTCATAATCGCGGCGTTCATCGTGCAGCTTCATGCTTACTCCTGAGTTTCGTTCGTGGTTTGCTCATATACCTGTTCGCCGGCAACATAAGTCGCAAGTACGTTGGCACGCCATAGTTTATCGCTACTTACCGCAAATGGGTCTTGATCTAGCACAATAAAGTCGGCCCATTTACCTGGCTCGATGCTGCCAAGTTGTTGCTCTTGACCACTGGCGTAGGCCGCATCAAGAGTGAAAGTACGCAATGCTTGTTCCAACGTCATGGCTTCGTGGGCATACCAACCACCTTGTGGCGCATTATCACGATCTTGACGCGTGACCGCAGCATGTACGCCAAAGAACGGATTTGACAGCTCTACTGGAAAGTCTGAGCCGGCAGCGACAATGGTGTCTTGCGCTAAAAAGGTCTGCCAAGCATAGGCGCCACGCATCCGTTCTTTGCCAAGGCGATCTTCCGCCATGTTTTTGTCTGAGGTCGCGTGCGTCGGCTGCATCGAAGCAATAATATCGAGCTCTTTAAAGCGTGGGATATCGTCTGGATGCACTACTTGCGCATGCTCCACACGGTGACGCAAATTCCGCCCGCCAATGGTTTCATATGCGCTGGCAAACTTATCAAGAGCGATGCGGTTAGCGCGGTCGCCAATAGCATGAATATTGATTTGGAAACCGTGCGGAATCACCAAGTTAAATAGTTGCTCTAAAACTTCTGGTTGGGTCACCAACAAGCCGCGCGTGTGGGCCGCATCACTGTAAGGTTCAATCAGTGCAGCGCCACGGCTACCTAGCGCACCGTCGGTATATATCTTGACGCTGCGTACGGTCAAACTGTCGTCAGCCGTAGTGATAGGGCCATTTGCCAGTAGCTCCGGAAGCTTAGGTTCAGTAGCGCTCAACATCGCATAGACGCGGACCGGCATCTCACCTGCGGCTGCTAATTGTTGATAGACCTCGAGATTAGCGGCATCAACGCCAGCATCGTGTACGCCCGTGATACCCTCGGTTACCAAGTGTGCAAAGGCGGTTTTTAAGGCTTTTTCAATGTAGCTCGCATCTTTGGCCGGAAGCTTGCTCTCAACTAATGCCATCGCATTGTCGATCAGCACGCCAGTAGGCTCACCGCTATCGTCACGAATGATCTCGCCACCTTCAGGGCTCACCGTTTCAGCAGTGATACCGGCTAATTCCAGTGCTTTACTATTGGCCCAGCCAGCGTGGCCATCAACGCGGGTTAACCACACCGGTTGGTCTGCGAAAAATTCATCGAGACTTTGGCGTGAAGGAAACGCCCGCACGTCCCAGTTTTCTTGGTTCCAACCGCGACCAATCGCCCACTCAACGGTTTGATCACGATAAAAATCTGCGACGCGTTGCACTGCATCGGCTTCAGAAGTGGCATCGCGAACGTCAGCCTGCATTAAGTTCTCGCCGAGTCCTAGCATGTGCCCGTGAGCATCAATGATGCCAGGCAGCAAGGTTTTGCCGGCCAAATCGACCTTGCGGTCAATCTCGCGTGGAACCTGTTGTTGAATGCTCGCAACACTACCGATTGCTGAGACTTTGCCATCAATGACTAGCAACGCTTCAAATTGCTTTAACTCAGCATTGTTGCCCGGCTCACCGCTTAAGGTATAGCCAGTGAAGTTATGATAAAGCACGGTGTCCGCCATGACCGTCGAACTATGGCTGGCAGATAGGCCCAATAAAAGTGTTGCTAACATGGAAGTCACAATTCTCATTCTATTATCCTCAGCTTTTTCGCTGTTCTAGTTGTTTTGTTTAGTCATGTTTAACAAATATTTACAATTGACCAACAGTTTTGTTTTCAAATTTGCCGTATCTGTGTAAACTTGAACATCTAACGTTACTGATAACCAATTAGATTAAAAGTAATTCGTATTTAATTTTGTTGTGGGGCCCTCATGAAAATCCTCATTATCGATCCGCAGTTTTTCACGCGCGCTGGTCTGATTAACTTATGTACTAGTTTTAGCGCTGATCTATCGATCTTCGAGTGTCCGACGTTTGATCTCGCGACCGAATACCTCCAACACAGTGACCAGTATAATTTAATTTTCTTGGATATGGATTTGCCAGACGCAGAAATCCGACCGTCTCTCGCATTAATCAAGAAATACGTACCAACCGCGCATATTGTTTTATTTTGTTGGTCACGGCCAATGTCGGAAATTCGCCAAGCGTTAAGTGCTGGTGTTCGCAGTTACCTGCCTAAAGACGCGACTGCGGAAGATGCCAAATTGGCAATTCGGGCGCTGATGAAAAACGATCGCTACCTACCTGACGAATCGCGCCTGAATGAAGTTGCACCGCGTGCCTCACAAGCAGAAAGTTTCTTGTCACCACGTCAGCTAGAAATTATGCAATTATTAGCGCAAGGTCTGTCGAACAAAGAAATTGCAACCATTCTTGGAATTACTGAAGGCACCATACGCGTGCATTTATCTGCTATCTTTAAAGCCATTAAAGTTTCGAACCGAACAGAAGCTACTTTGTGGTATCTGTTAAGGCAAAAACGTTTAGTGAGCTGAGATGCAACTTGAAGATCTATTAAAATCCCTCGAACAACACCAGCACGCACCGACCGAAAAATGGAATCCGCCCTACTGTGGTGAAATTCCCATTCATATTGATGCCGATGGCCAATGGCACTATCAAAACTCACCAATAAAACGCGAGCGTTTGGTAAAGCTCTTCGCTTCAGTGTTGGTCTGTGAAGACGGTGAACATTTCCTTGTCACTCCCGCCGAAAAAGTCAAAATTAGCGTTGCCGATGCGCCGCTTATGGTAGTTGCTTGGCAAGAAGTTGCCGATGGCGATCAGCCACTCATTCAAGTGGTCACGAATATTGGTAGTCGCTATCCCTTATCCGCTGATTATCCGTTGGTTGTGGTGAACGGTTTGCCGTATGTCGAACTTGATCATGGTCTGCGTGCGAAGATTCATCGTAATGTTTATTATCAGTGGGTCGAACGCGCAGAGCTAGATGAGACCTCTGGTGTCGCATGGCTGCACAGCGGAACCGAGCGTTTCGCACTAGGACAAATTTAAGCGCGCTATTTGCTCACCGCATTAGGCTGCTATATCATGCGCAGCTTAGTTGAGCGCAGAGGTAAACACGCCCTATGAAACCGATCACCGTTGCGATTGCGCAATTGGATTTTACTGTTGGCGCGATTAAGCGTAACACCGAAACCATGTTGCATTGTCTTGGGCAGCATGAAGATGCTGATATCGTTGTATTCCCTGAGCTTGCAGTGACCGGCTATCCACCGGAAGATTTGCTGTTTCGCAGCGATTTTGAGCAGTTGGTGAGTGATGCTTTGACGCGCATAGCTGATGCCGCGCAACAGCAGGTGGCGATTGTGGGTCACCCACAACGCGTGGGCAGCGAGCTATTCAATAGTGTTTCGGTGTTGCATCGTGGCAAATGTCTTGCTCGTTATCATAAGCAACGTTTGCCTCAGTACGGCGTGTTCGACGAGCAGCGTTATTTTATTCCTGGGCATGAAGCTTGTGTTTTTGACTGGCAAGGACATCGTATCGGTGTGCTGGTGTGTGAAGACCTATGGCATCCAGAGCCACTCAAGCGCACCCGTGAAGCCGGCGCCGATTGGATAGTGTCGTTGAATGCCTCCCCCTATGAAGTCGACAAGCACGAACAACGTCTGCATGTGTTGCAGCAACGGGTGCATGAAAGCGGTTTGCCTATTGTTTACGTCAACAATTGTGGCGGCCAGGACGAGTTGGTGTTTGATGGTCATTCTATGGTCGTTAATAGCGATGGCCAAGTGGTTGCAGAACTGCCCCATTGTCAGCCCACAATCGCGTTAGTGCGTTTTGAAGCGACTGGAATTCGTCCACTCGACGCAGTTCACTCACCGCAACCCACAGCTGAAGGTAAAGCAGAAATAACTACCCAGCGGCTCGAGCAGGTGCGACAAGCATTAGTGTTAGCGATTCGAGACTATGTCACTAAGAATGGCTTCAAAGGCGTGACCTTAGGCTTGTCGGGTGGGATTGATTCCGCACTTACAATGGCGCTTGCGGTTGAGGCTTTAGGTGCCGCTGCAGTGCACGCAGTGATGATGCCGTTTCGTTACACCTCGAAGATGAGTCTTGAAGATGCCGAGCAACAAGCGCGCACGCTCGGCGTGAAATATGATGTGATTGCAATCGAGCCGATTTATGAGAGCTTTCTGCAACAACTTGCACCGCAGTTAGCGGATCATAGTCCTGATGTGACCGAAGAAAATCTGCAAGCGCGCAGCCGTGGTGTATTGCTCATGGCATTATCGAATAAAACTGGTTCATTGGTGCTGACCACGGGTAATAAAAGTGAGTTAGCAGTCGGTTACTGCACTCTTTATGGCGATATGTGTGGTGGCTTTGCGCCTATTAAAGACGTCCCCAAAACCATGGTGTTCGCGCTATCACGCCATATCAATAGCAGCGCGGGCGAACAGCTTATTCCGCAGCGTGTGATTGAGCGCCCGCCGTCAGCCGAGCTGGCGCCGGGACAAACGGACCAAGATAACCTGCCAGACTACGAGGTGCTTGATAAAATCATCTCGCTCTACGTTGAGCAAGATTGGGCACCGAGTGAAATTGTCGATGCCGGTTTTAGTCAAGCAGATGTCTTGCGTGTTGTGCGACTGATTGATATTAATGAATACAAACGTCGACAAGGCGCCGTCGGCCCGAAAATAACGTCGCGTAATTTCAACAAAGATCGGCGCTACCCGATAACCAACCATTTTCGTTATGAAATGGAACGCCAACTGACTACAGAGGCTCGGCATGAAAAAAATTGAAGCGATCATTAAACCTTTTAAATTGGACGACGTTCGCGAAGCATTATCCGAAGTGGGTATTGCCGGTATGACCGTTTCAGAAGTTAAAGGTTTTGGCCGCCAAAAAGGGCACACGGAACTGTATCGTGGTGCTGAATACATGGTCGACTTTTTACCAAAAGTAAAATTGGAAATTGTGGTTGCCGACGACCAAGTTGAAGCCTGCATTGACGCCATCATGGAAACCGCACAAACGGGTAAAATTGGCGACGGGAAAATCTTTGTGAGTACGATTGAACGCGTTATTCGTATTCGTACTGGCGAGGAAAACGAAGACGCCGTCTAATGGACGGCGTCTGCTCGGTTTACTTTATAGGTAATCACTATTCGGGAAGTTGCTCTGCAACGTCGCGATAGCGCCGTCGCGTAATTCGTTGAGACCTAACCGGTCATAGGCTTGCGCCATAATCGCTAGTGCTTGCTCGGTTTCCGGAACATCAGCATAATTCTCGATGATATGACGACCACGGTTTGCGGCTGCTAACCATGCTTCGCGCTTAATGTAATATTCCGCTACCGCAAGTTCATATTGCGCCAACCGCGATTTAATCGCCACCATGCGTTGTTGCGCATCAGCAGTGTACTTTGAATCTGGAAAGCGGCGAATCAACGAAGCAAAATCATTGAATGCTTCTTCTGCTTTGCTCGGATCGCGGTCAGTACGGTCGATACCTACGATTTCTTGAACAAAATTAGAGTCTGCTCGATGATTCACCAAACCTCGCATATACATCACGTAATCAAGGTTCGGGTGATTCGGGTTTAACTGCATGAAGCGGTCGATTTCAGCGAGTGCTTGTTCGATGTCACCGATTTTGTAGTACACATAAATCCGATCCATTTGTACCTGATGGGCAAATGGACCAAATGGGTAACGTGTCGCATGTTGCTGCAATATTTCTTGTGCGGTATTGAAATTACCTGACGCGATATTGCGTTGCGCCCGCTCATATAATGCCTCAGCATCATTTAACACGGCATCGGAAATTTCTTCATCAGGGGAGCTCGAGCACGCACTTAGCATGACCGATAGCGCTAAAAGCAAACTAATACGCAGTTTCATAAGTAGCTTATCTAATCTCTGTTCGGTTAAATTTTTGGTGCATAGCGCGCCAAACAGGTACACTAATCACTTCGAAGTTGCTTGCATTCTATCGCAGCATTAGCTGCTTTCACAGGTCCAAAATTTATTTTATGAGTGAACACATTGAATTAACGGATACGGTCCCTGCTTCTTGCAACGGCAAACGCTTGGACCAAACACTTGCCGAGATGTTCCCAGACTACTCGCGATCGCGCATTAAAACTTGGATTACCGATGGTGGCGTCGTCGTTGATGGCAAGGTTATCGATAAGCCACGCGAGAAAGTTGTCACGGGTATGCAAGTAAGTGTGCGGGCTGAATTACAAGAAGAGCAACGCTTCACGGCGCAACCCATTGCGCTTGAGATTGTTTATGAAGATGACCACATTTTGGTGATCAATAAGCCTGCTGGTTTAGTCGTTCATCCTGGCGCTGGTACTCCAGATGGCACCTTATTGAATGCATTGTTGCACCATTTTCCGGCTATCGATCAAGTGCCGCGTGCGGGTATCGTGCACCGACTGGATAAGGACACCACGGGTTTGATGGTGGTTGCGAAGACGATTCCGGCACAAACCCACCTAGTTGCCGCGATGCAAGAGCGCGAAATCACCCGTGAATACGAAGCCGTGTGCAATGGTTCGATGACCGCTGGTGGTATGGTTGAAGAAGCTATTGGTCGTCACCCAACCAAGCGCACCCACATGGCGGTGGTTGCGACCGGCAAACCGGCTATCACGCATTATCGTATCGTCGAGCGTTTTCGTAGGCATGCGCACCTGCGCCTGCGCTTAGAAACCGGTCGGACGCATCAAATTCGCGTACACATGGCACACATTCGTCATCCATTGGTGGGTGATTTCACCTATGGTGGACGTCCGCGGCCACCGCAAAATGCCAGTCCGGAATTACTCGAATACTTGCGTGGCTTTAAACGCCAGGCGCTGCATGCAGCAAGATTGTCGTTACATCACCCCATTACGGGTGAGTGGTTGAGTTGGGATGCCCCAACCCCTGATGACTTTGTACAACTGCTGGAATTATTGCGGGCCGACCGCAAAGCGCACTTGAATGACTGAACCTGACTTGCCCTTGCGTCCGAATTGGCGCTTGCCTGATGGTATTTGCGCGGCGATCTCCACGGTCACCGCGCCTGGAAATGTCGCGGTGCATGTTGGCGATGACCCTGCAAAGGTGCTGCTACGTCGCCGACACTTGCAACGCAGCTTGCAGCTGCCGCAGGCGCCTAAATGGTTGCGGCAACAACACACCACTTACGCAGTTTGCGCTGAGCACTCGAGCGCGGGGGTGGTGGCCGATGCTATTTGGTCTACGCAGGGAGAGGTCTGCGCTGTGTTAACAGCCGATTGTTTGCCGATTCTACTGTGTAGTGAAGATGCCTCCGTAATTGCCGCCCTTCATGCCGGTTGGCGTGGGTTGGCAAACGGTATTATTACCCGTACGGTGGCACAGTTGCCGGTTTCGCCAGCGCGTCTGCGTGCCTATATCGGCCCAGCTATTACTCAGCCACATTTTCAAGTCGGCAGCATTGTCTATGACGCCTTTGTGGCTCAAGGTCTTGCCGATAGCCGTAGCTTTCTGCCCGACGGCGAAGACAAGTGGCGTGCGGATTTGCCCTTACTTGCCGAGCGCATGCTGCATCGCGTTGGCATTAGTCATGTTACCCAAAGTGGTCTGTGTACCTACAGTGATGAGCGCTTTTACTCCTACCGACGCGATCCAAACTGCGGTCGTATCGCAACTTTGATCTGGAACAATAAAAATCACGTGCCCTCTTGAAACTGATTAAATAATACCCACATGAGTAGTCAGGAAATAGCTGATTGCTTGTGAGGTATTAAAATCATGCGATTCGACAAACTTACCAATAAATTTCAACTCGCGATTGCCGATGCGCAATCGTTGGCGTTAGGCCGTGACCATCAATTCATTGAGCCGGTACACGTTATGCTGGCGCTGCTTAATCAAGATGGCGGCACCTTGCGTCCGCTACTGACTTATTTACAAATAGACAGTAACCAATTACGCGCGGCATTGACCGAAGCGCTTGATAGCTTGCCGCAGGTAGAAGGCACCGGCGGTGAAGTACAAGTGTCTGCAGCCACCGGCACCTTGCTGAACCTGTGCGACAAATATGCGCAGAAACGTAAAGATCAATTTATCTCGTCTGAGCTTTTTGTCTTAGCGGCAACTGAAGACAAAGGAAAACTCGGTGACTTGCTCAAACGCCTAGGGGTGACGCGGGACAAAGTTGAGCGCGCAATTGAACAAGTAAGAGGTGGTGAAGCGGTGCAAGATCAAAACGCGGAAGATCAACGTCAGGCGTTGGATAAATACACCATTGATTTAACCGAGCGCGCGGAGCAGGGCAAACTTGACCCAGTTATCGGTCGTGACGATGAAATTCGCCGCACCATCCAGGTGTTGCAACGCCGCACCAAAAACAACCCAGTACTGATTGGTGAGCCTGGTGTGGGTAAGACCGCCATTGTTGAAGGTCTAGCGCAACGTATCGTCAACGGTGAAGTACCAGAAGGCTTGAAAAACAAGCGTGTTCTCTCGCTCGATCTTGGTGCTTTATTAGCGGGCGCGAAATATCGCGGTGAATTCGAAGAGCGCCTAAAGGCCGTTTTGAATGAGCTAAGTAAGGAAGAAGGACGCGTTGTGCTGTTTATCGATGAATTGCATACCATGGTCGGTGCTGGCAAAGCTGACGGTGCGATGGATGCGGGCAATATGCTGAAGCCGGCTCTAGCGCGAGGTGAATTGCATTGTGTCGGTGCCACGACTCTGGATGAATATCGTCAATATATTGAAAAGGATGCAGCGCTGGAGCGACGTTTCCAAAAAGTGTTGGTGGACGAACCTAGTGTTGAAGACACCATTGCCATTTTGCGTGGCTTAAAAGAACGCTACGAAGTTCATCACTCGGTGCAAATCACTGATCCAGCGATTGTCGCAGCGGCAACTTTGTCACATCGTTATATCAGCGACCGGCAGTTACCTGACAAAGCCATCGACTTGATCGATGAAGCAGCGTCGAGTATTCGCATCCAAATTGACTCTAAACCGGAAGACTTGGATCGCTTAGAGCGCCGCATCATCCAGTTGCAGCTAGAGCAAAAGGCGCTGCAAAAAGAGAACGATGAAGCGAGTAAAAAGCGCTTAGAGTCTTTGGAAACCGAATTGCAAGACCAGCAACGTAAATACGCTGAGCTAGAAGAGGTTTGGTTAGCAGAAAAAACGGCGGTGCAGGGTGCGCAAAACATCAAAGCGCAGCTAGAGCAAGCGAAAACTGATATGGAAATTGCGCGCCGTGCTGGCGATCTAAACCGCATGTCAGAATTGCAGTATGGCAAAATTCCAGAGCTGGAGCGCCAACTTGCGCGTGCTGAAGCCGCTGAAGATCAAGAAATGTCGCTGTTGAAGAACAAGGTGACGGATGAGCAAATTGCTGATGTTCTGTCACGTTGGACAGGTATTCCAGTTAGCAAAATGCTGGAAGGCGAGCGCGAGAAGCTACTGAAAATGGAAGAACAGTTGCACCAGCGCGTAGTTGGGCAAGAGGAAGCGGTTAATTCAGTTGCGAACGCCATCCGACGTTCACGCGCTGGCTTATCCGATCCGCAACGACCGATTGGTTCGTTCCTGTTCCTTGGGCCAACTGGGGTTGGTAAAACTGAACTGTGTAAATCGCTGGCGCACTTCTTGTTCGACACTGAAGACGCAATGGTGCGCATCGACATGTCAGAGTTTATGGAGAAACACTCGGTTTCACGTTTAGTCGGTGCACCTCCAGGTTATGTTGGTTACGAAGAAGGAGGCTACCTAACGGAAGCCGTTCGTCGTCGTCCATACTCGGTGATTCTGCTGGATGAAGTCGAAAAGGCGCACCCAGATGTGTTCAATATCTTGTTGCAAGTACTTGACGACGGTCGCCTCACTGATGGTCAAGGTCGTACGGTCGATTTTCGTAACACGGTGATTATCATGACTTCGAACTTGGGTTCTGACGTAATCCAAGAAAAAGCTCATGAGCAAAACTATGAGCAAATGAAAGACGCGGTGATGGAAATACTTGTTCATCACTTCCGTCCAGAGTTTCTCAACCGTGTGGATGAGACGGTGGTGTTCCATCCGTTAGCCAAATCGCAAATTCGCGCAATTGCAGAAATTCAGTTGCAACGTTTATACAAGCGTTTGGCTGAGCGTGACTATAAAGTCGACTTGAGTGAAGCTGCACTAGACCACCTAGCAGCGGCTGGTTTTGACCCTGTGTATGGTGCACGACCATTGAAGCGTGCAATTCAACAGGAGATCGAGAACCCGTTGGCGCAGCAATTACTGTCCGGAAAACTATTACCTGGTCAGGTCATCAAAGTCGACTACGATGGTCAGCAAATCAGCATAAGCCAGTAACAAGGGCACACTAGCTGCGATGAATCTCTATTTATCGCAGCTAACCTGCTGTGCTATCCTCTTCGGTCTCGAATTCGAAAACTAGGATGGTCTCATGCCAAATACTCCGTCGACAAAGAACCGCGGTATCTTTTTACTGCCAAATTTATTGACCACTGCAGGTTTATTTTCAGGGTTCTTTGCCATTGTCGCATCTATGAACAATCAGTTTGAGTCTGCCGCTATCGCCATTTTCGTCGCTATGGTATTCGACGGATTAGATGGT
The DNA here is from genome assembly GCF_047323925.1 of Pseudidiomarina salilacus. GTDB lineage: Bacteria > Pseudomonadota > Gammaproteobacteria > Enterobacterales > Alteromonadaceae > Pseudidiomarina > Pseudidiomarina salilacus. The sequence continues at coordinate 1,003 of NZ_CP178753.1, read as the reverse complement.
CGCGTGGCACGTATGACCAACACTGAGAGTGACTTCGGTGCAGAATATGACAGCATGGCGGACATTGTGTCATTCGGCATGGCGCCGGCACTGGTGATGTACAACTGGGCGTTGTCAGACTTAGGCAAGTTTGGTTGGTTAGCTGCGTTTATTTTTGTCGCTGGTGGGGCGCTGCGTTTGGCGCGCTTCAATACCAACTTGGGAACATCTGATAAGCGTTATTTCCAAGGGCTTGCCATTCCAAGTGCTGCAGCCATTGTAAGTGGTCTCGTATGGGTCGGTAGTAAATACCAAGTAGATCCGAACTCCATTAGTTACCTTGCCGCGATTCTAACTATCTGTGCTGGTTTGCTTATGGTCAGTAATTTCCGCTATCACTCCTTTAAAGATGTTGATTGGCGCGGTCGCGTTTCTTTTGTGGTGATTTTGATTATCGTACTCGCCTTTGTGGTAGTAGCGACGGAACCTTCATTAGTACTGTTTAGTATTTTCTTCTTGTACGCACTATCTGGGCCTATTCTCACCATTCGTTCGGTCAGTCGCTTAGAATTAAAGCATGTCGTTGGCGACACCGATGAAGAATGCGAAGCAGTGAAAGCTGCCGATAAGAAAGAAGCAGATGCGAAAGAAACCGCAAAAACGGCGCAAAAGAACGACAAAAAAGACACATCCGAGTAAAAACTAAGCGATCAAACGAAAAACGCAAAAAAGATCTTGCGCGGTGGTAAATGATCCTTATAATTCGCCGCCGTTGTCACCCAAGACCTAGTCAACGGAGATAACGGCCAGCGGCGCGCAGCGCCTGAAAAAAAGATCCAAAAGGATCTTGACGCTGGCAAGGGAAAGCGTAAAATACGCATCCCGCTTCACGAAAGAAGCAACGCTCTTTAACAATTTATCAAGCCAAGCAAACTGTGTGGGCACTTACCGGATTCAGGCAGAGAAAGCATCTTCGGATGCAACAAGTATCCTTCTTTTAACGAAGGGGATACACCTGACTGAT